>CAYOCI010000022.1:43454-45189 GCA_964402415.1 uncultured Clostridia bacterium | reverse complement strand
AACTGGGCGTAACCGTATAACACCTGTAGGTGATTCATGAAGTTGTGCCGCTGCCGACGGATGATATCCAGCACAGCTTGGTCGTCCAAGCCTCTCGCCTCCCGATGCCTGTTTCCAGCGAGTGCACTCCCTGGCAAGCCGAAATCAGAAGAAGTTTCTTCCACCCCATATACGTAGAAAAAATCCCCAAGCAGCGCTTGGGGATTGGCCAGTCGATTAGAGAGCTGCTTCAACTGGATTGATGCTAACAGTCTTCCTGGCGTTACGGGTACCAAAAGCGACGACGCCATCGACTTTAGCGAAAAGCGTATCGTCTTTACCGATACCAACGTTAAGGCCTGGATGAACCTGGGTGCCGCGTTGACGAACCAAGATGCTGCCAGCGGAAACAAATTGGCCACTGTAACGCTTCACGCCTAGACGCTTCGACTCGCTGTCACGGCCGTTGCGGGAGCTACCGACACCCTTCTTATGAGCGAAGAGTTGCAGGTTAATCATCAGCATGAGATCCACCTCCCTCGCGTAGTTGGATATGATTGGGGTACTGCAAAGCAATGTTCCGACACCCTAGGATAGCCGTCTGCAGAATGGTCTTCGCTCTGAGCCGTTCCATAGGGTCATGGTAATCCGGTAACCGACAAACCATGTGCCCCGGCTTAACAACCAGGCGTGGCTTGACCGAGAAGAGCTGCTCTAAAGCCAAGGCTGCTGTCTGCAGGACCGCCGATACCCCGGCGCAGACAATGTCCTCACCCGCATCAGCGTACCCAGCATGACCTCTAACCTCAAACCCGATGAGATCGTCGTCGGACAATCCCTCGATCTTGATGACTAGCATTGCTTAGGCTTCGATCTTCTCAACAGTGAGCTTGGTGTAAGGCTGGCGATGACCGTAGCGTTTGCGATAGTTGGACTTGGCTTTATACTTGAAGACGAGGATCTTGTCTCCCTTGCCATGCTCAACTACCTTGGCGACAACCTTGGCCCCTTGGACCAACGGAGCACCAACGGTCAGAGTGTCGTCTTTGCTGACAGCCAAGACTTGGTCAAACTCGTAAGTCTGACCGACCTCGGTCTCGAGCTTCTCAACCCAGATGACATCACCTTGCTTGACACGATACTGTTTACCACCGGTTTGGATGATAGCGTACATGAACTGCACCTCCTTCACAAGACTCGCCACAGCACGGCAACCCGATAGCTCGGGTATTTTGAGGCCTACTGCGTGCGGTATGCTCCCTTGAGAGCAGAAGCCTACGAGAGTAGATTGTAGCATACGTGACACAAGCTGTCAACGCGGACCTGGCTGCGAAGCAACGGGTCCACGCCCACCGCAGTCGTAACTAGAGCCGGATAGGCTCGGTGTCTCTCGCGGCTTGCATAAGCCGCGAAAGACAGTTGTGACGGAGGATGCGGCGGTTGATTGCAGCCGAAACCAGCCACCACGGCACCATGCCACCAATGAACGCTGGCGATGAAACACCTCGTCTTCCAGACGGTTGACGGATGACGGTTGACTTCACTGTGGGCTATGGACCCGCGGGCTACGCCCGCGTTCACACCATCCGCGCTTTGGCGTAGGTGCGGAACGCCTTCTCCACCACTAGGTCGACATCTCTTCCCACAGCGGCACCCCCATCGGTTATGTCGATGATATAACCGTCAATGCGGGCGATCCCATCACTGGGGTTGGCAGCGTGAGGCTCTTCGATGCGTAACCGCAGTGGCTGACCGA
>CAYOCI010000022.1:0-43354 GCA_964402415.1 uncultured Clostridia bacterium | reverse complement strand
TCACTGGGGTTGGCAGCGTGAGGCTCTTCGATGCGTAACCGCAGTGGCTGACCGACGGTGACTGGCAAAGCCAGCTGTGCCGCGTGATCCTCATCGCCCACATAAGCGATACGGTAGTCCTCTAACGACAGTTGATGACTACCCTTGAGAAAGACACGACGCCCTGTATCATCCTCAAACTGCTGTAGGTTGCTGCCACCACTTCCGATCAGGACAGACGCCACATCAGGGTGCACTTCCACCAACATAGCATCGGCGCGATTAGTCTTCAGAGTCTGTTTCAGCTCACGTTCGATACTGGCGGCGATGGTCTCGGCGGCTAGAACCTTGCCACGCCCCTCACAGCACGGGCACGGCCTCTGCATCATCTCATCAAGGGACTGACGGATCTTCTTACGCGTCATCTCGACTAGGCCCAGACGCGTCAACCCAAGAATGATGCACTTGGTGCGGTCTCGGCGTATCGCCTCACCTAACGCTTCCAATAATCTATCGCGGTCTGCTTCATCAGTCATGTCAATGAAATCGATGATGATAATCCCGCCGATATCGCGTAGACGGAGATGCCGGGCAATCTCATTGACCGCATCCAGGTTGGTCCGGAAGACGGTCTCGGCTAAGTTAGCTCCCCCAACGTATTTCCCCGTGTTAACATCGATCACCGTAAGCGCCTCAGTATGGTCAAAGACCAGATATCCGCCGCATTTCAGCCAGACCTTCCTTTTGAGCGCTTTGTTAAGTTCATCCTCGATACCGTGCTGGTCGAAGATGGGCGTTGGTCCCGCATAATAGGTCACCCTGTCGACGAGGTGAGGAGTGACGCCCTGGACCAGTTCGCGGATGTGCTGATACTCCACCTTGCTGTCAATCATCAACTGGTCAATCTCTTCCGAGAACAGATCGCGGACAACTCGCTCCAGAAGTTCTAGATCGCGGTAGATGAGGCCTGGAGCAGAGATGCGATCGGCGCGCTCACGGATCGTCTCCCACAGCGGCAGCAGAAACCTAATATCGTTGGTCAGTTCTTCCTCGCTCGCACCTTCAGCCACGGTGCGAACGATCAGCCCCATCCCTTCAGGCTTCGCATGCCCGGCCGCCAGACGCAACCGGTCACGCTCAGACTCATGGGCGATGCGGCGGGAAACACCGACATAGTCGACGGTAGGCATCAGAACCAGATTCCGCCCCGGGAGCGTGATATGGGTAGTCACGCGAGCTCCCTTGGAACCCATGGGGTCCTTACTCACCTGCACGATCAGTTCCTGACCTGGATGAACCACCTGCGAGATGGAGAGCTGTGGCGCCGAACCACCCTCCCCTTCCTCACCCGGATAGCTCGCCTGGGCATCCCCGACATACAGAAACGCATTGCGTGCCAGACCGATATTCACAAAGGCAGCCTGCATTCCCGGCAGCACATTCTCAACGCGTCCCTTGTAGATGTTGCCGGAGACGCGCTGGCTGACCGGGCGTTCCACCATCATCTCCATCAACTGGCCATCTTCAAGCAGCGCAACCCGTGTCTCTCTCGAACCACAGTTGGCAACCAGTTGTCTGCCCATGCTCATCGCTCCAGGGGGACGGGCTCTGTCAGACTCCCGTCCACACGAATATAGAGCCCCCGACGGTGGATCACCAGTTCATCGGCATCGAAGCCGATCCCGGCGTGCTTCGTCCATAGCGCCATCAGCTCATGCGGCTTGACGTTGAGGCGGCTGCCCGTCTCGACCATCATCTCGACGATGACCTCCCCCTGGTCGCACTTGCTGATCTCCATGCGCCAGATACCCGGCCTGAGGTCAACCGTTACCTCTTTGCCACTCTTGCTGTCCTTCGTATAGGGGATGCTCTCCAGTGCCAGAAAGCTGGTAAGCGAGTTAGTCAAGCGATCACAATCGGCATCCGCGACTCGCATGCGTAGCTCATATTCGGCAGCATTGACAGTCGCCATCAGCGGCTTTTCCTTCTCGTCCGTGGACACCACTGCCGTAACCTCAAGCCCCGGAGGCAGAGCTCTATTGAGCCGATCCATCACCTCATGGTCAGGAAGGTCCTGAGCCAGTTCCATCTCCAGGTATTCCGCCTCGCTGGTTACCCCGACCGCCAGCGCCGACGCCAACGAGATCTTGGGGTGGGGGTTAAACCCTTGGGAGAAGGCGATGGGTATCTGTGCCCGTCTGAGCGCTTTTTCGATGGTCTTCATCAGGTCCAGGTGGGAGATAAACTTCACCTGAGGTCCTTTTCTCAGTCTTGCTTTTAGCTTCATAGCATCAGTCCTCACGTACGATCGGGGTCACCCCGTAACCAGGGCAGACGCCGCAATTCGAGCAACTGCCCTCACGGCAGTCTTCGGTGGTAACTCCCGCATAGGCGCGCTCGCGCTCTTCCCAGAGCCATTCCTTGGTCACACCGCTGTCGAGATGATCCCAGGGCAGCGGGTCTGTCTGTGAGAGGACACGGTTGGCGTAGTCACGCGGATCGATTCCGGTCTCCTCCAGCGCCTGCTTCCAGGCGTGCGGCTTGAAATGCTCAGACCAACCATCGAAGCGGCAGCCCAACTCCCAGGCGCGCATCAGCGTCTTGCCTAGGCGACGATCGCCTTTGGCGAAGACGGCCTCCAAGAAGCTGGTCTGAGGGTCGTGGTAGTTGTAGTCGATCATCCGGCTCTTGATCCTGCTCTTGAGATACTGCTGCCGACGCCGTACCTCTTCGAGCTCCACCTGCGGCTCCCACTGAAAGGGGGTATGGGGCTTGGGAACGAAGGTAGAGACACTGACTGTAACTCTGAGCCCCTGACGCCGCTTGAGATTCAGGCTGCGGTAGGTGTCCACGACCCTCCCAGCCAGGTCCGCGATCCCGTCCAGATCCTCGTCAGTCTCGGTGGGTAGACCCAACATGAAATAGAGCTTGACCGCGTTCCAGCCTGATTCGAAGGCACCTTTGACCGCTGTGATCAGCTCTTCCTCGGTGACATTCTTGTTGATAACATCGCGCAGACGCTGAGTGCCCGCCTCAGGTGCCAGGGTCAGACCAGTCTTGCGCACCTCTTGGACCTTGTTCGCCAGAGCAACGGAGAACGAGTCTACCCGAAGGGAAGGGAGTGAGAGGCCAACCCCTTCGCAGGAGAACTTAGCCAAGAGCCCGTCGACCAGTTTCTCCACTTGGGAGTAGTCCATGGTCGAGAGAGAGGTCAGAGAGATATCGTTATAGCCAGTGGCTCGGACTGCCTTCTCAGCGGTTTCCATCAGCTGCTCCAACGAGCGCTCGCGGACCGGGCGATACAGCACGCCTGCCTGACAGAAGCGGCAGCCGCGGCTGCAGCCGCGGAAAAGCTCCAGCATCACGCGGTCGTGGATGACCTCAGTGAAAGGAACAATCGGGCTGGTCGGGAACGGGGCCTGATCAAGGTCGGGGATTAGGTTGCGGCGCACGAAGGCTGGAGCCTGATCTTCGAGCTTGACCACACCCCGGATGTGACCTTGTTCGTCATACTGATCCTGGTAGAAGGATGGTACATACACGCCATCGAGCTTGACAAGCTCAAGCAGGAGCTGACGCCTATCCGTGGCACCGCTCGCCTTCCAGCGGTCATAGGCCGTGATGATCTGGACGATGATCTCCTCGCCGTCACCGATCACTACCACATCCAGGAAGTCGGCGAGCGGTTCTGGGTTAAAGGCATTGGGCCCCCCAGCAATGACGAGCGGGTGCTCCGGACCGCGGTCTTTCGCGAGGAGCGGAACGCGCCCCAGAGCCAGCATGTTAACCACATTGCTGAAGCTCAGCTCATACTGCAGGCTGAAACCAACAATATCGAACTCATGGAGCGGGATCTGGGATTCCAGGCTCACCAGTGGGATATCATTGGCCTTTAGGACTGCTTCCATGTCGACCCACGGGGCGAAAACGCGCTCCATGGCTACGCCCTCGATGCCGTTGACGATATGGTAAAGGATCTTCGATCCGAGGTGCGACATCCCCACCTCATAGACATCAGGAAAGGCCATGGCCATCTTAACCCGGACCATACTTAGGTCCTTCTTGATGGCGTTATACTCACCACCCACGTAGCGAGTCGGTTTGGTCACACTGCGCAGGTGTTTGTCGGTTAGGACGTTGGTCAATGGGAGACCTCCTTTACATCAGGCCAGAGCCCAAAGGCCAAAGGCCAAAGGGTGATGGCGGCTGGGTGACGATAGTTGGGCATATCTCCTATAGAGTATCCCCATCCGTGCATCTCCCTACCAAAAGATAGCACAAACCTATGGATCGACACAAGGGAAACGAGAAGTGGCCACCGCTCGCGGTGGCCACCTACTCGTTAGCGACTGGGTTCTGTGGGGAGCACGGGATCCTGGACCTCTCCCCCATCTCGAGCTGGGCGCAGGAAGTCGTTCAGCAGAACGATATTAGCCTCAAGATCGGGGACCAGCACCGCCATCTCCTGGCGGTAGGTGGACTCGTAGGTCCCATCCGCCGGGATGCGCAGAGTCTCAACCTCTGCATCCCGCAGCATGTAGGAGATGTAGCCTATTCTCAGGGTCTCCAAGATGGAGAAGTTGGTTCGTATATAAGGCTCGATCTCACGATAGAGACGGTAGTAGTCGCTGGCGGGAAGTTGCCTGACTCTCTCCAGTAGCGCAGATAGGACCCGCCGTTGGCGTTCGGTACGCTCGTAGTCGCTGTTGCCCGCGTATCGAAGACGAACGAAATGAAGGGCTTGGCTGCCACTGAGATGTTGGACCCCCGCGCTAGGCGTGTTGACATGCGGCACCTCGTAGTCCTTGATCTCGATATCGATACCCCCTAGGGCATCGATGGCACTCTGGAAGCCAGCGAAGTCGATGACAACGTAGCGGTCTAGGGTCAGGCGAAAATTGCGATTCAGTGTCTCCGTGAGAAGCTGCATCCCACCCCAAGCATGGGCAGCATTGATCTTGCTGTATCCGTGGCCAGGGATCTCAACGTACAAGTCGCGCATGAAGGAAGTCAGCTTGATCTTCTCATCGAGAGGGTCAAGAGTGACTAGGATGATGGAATCGGTTCTGCCGTATTCGAAGCCAGTGTCGCCGCTGTCAACACCGGCCAGGATGATGTGGAGGATGGTGTCGTCGACACTACCACTAGTGCTCTCACCGTGAGCGCCCAGCGGGTGTTCTTCCGAGACAACCTCGTCCGGATCCGCTTCTACGCGCTGTTGCTGCGACGGACCAATAGGCTCGATGACAATCAACCAGAGGGCGTCCGTCTGGCGCGTGTCTGAGACGAATAGCAGCATCGTCACCGTCAGTAGGACGCCCACAACGGCACCTAGACGCTTGCGGTAGGTCATTGGGCTCCACCCCCCAGGATATCGCAAGGGCTAGCTTCCTCACAGGGTCATCTAGAAGGAAGGTAACCAACCCCATCAGGCGCGATCTACGAGTTGCCTCATCCACTTCTAACCTGCCCTCACCTCTATGCCTATGCGTGGCGAGATGGACAATATGTAGGAAAACCACCGTGCTGGCACTAGCCAAGCTACGGTGGTTTTCCCCATTTGCATCCAAGACTACAGCGCCAAGCGCGAGCGAATAAAAATTCGTCATAATAAAAACTCGGTCATGTTCTACCACTTTGTCCCGTATTCATTAATAGTAACAGTTCACGATGCGCGCGACGCTTCGCTAAGGAGATGAGGTCAGATGAATGCGGGTCTGGATATAGCGGAGCTAGTAAGGGTGCTCAAACGCTGGCGATGGATCATCACATTGGTGCCTGCATGCTGCCTTCTTGTCGCTGCCATTTTAGTCTTCTTCATAATCCCACCGACCTACGAAGCTTACACCACGCTTTTGGTGGGGCGCAATATCGCGAGAGAGCCACAGGCTGCCATCAGTTACGAGGACCTTGTCCTCAGCAGACAGTTGGTCAAAACCTATAGCGAGATAGTGAAGAGCTGGACGGTCTCAGAAGAGGTCATTCGACAGCTTAGGCTCGCTATGACAGTCGAACAGTTTGCGCAGAAAGTCAGCGTCACATTAGTCGAGGAGACGCAGGTTATTAGGTTGGGATTCTTCGACGGAGATCCGTCTCTTGCACAACGTGTTGCCAACTCCACTGCATCGGTCTTTGCCCAACGCGTTCCCGAACTCATGAAGCTCAACAACGTGGCTGTTCTTGACCCAGCTCGGCTGCCCGTCGTCGCAGCTAAGCCGCGCAAGGCGTTAGCCATTGCCCTTGCTGGCACTGCTGGACTAATGGCCACACTGCTATTCATCCTCGCGGTGGAATACCTGGATACGCGCATCCAGAGTCGAAACGAAGCAGAGAAGATCCTTGGTGTTCCTGTCCTGGGTACGATACCGAAACGAGCATTGTCACCAGAAGGAGATGCTACATCCCCGTTCCTCCCACTGCTAGATGACCCAAAGTCACCGGTCGCTGAGGCGTATCGATCACTCAGAACCAACGTCCAGTTCCTGTGTAACACAAAGGGGGCTCACATCATCGCTATTACCAGTGCCCAGCCGATGGAAGGCAAGACAACCGTCGCTGCTAACCTGGCCATCGGCATGGCGCAGACGGGGAAGCGTGTCACTCTGGTTGACGCCGACCTGCGAAGGCCTACCATGCACCGCGTCATGGGGACGCCTAACGAATCAGGGCTCGCTGATTTGCTGGTTGGCGGTTCCGATGCCCCTGAGCAATTGCTGACCACAACGATGATCGCTGGGCTGAGGATCTTGCCTAGTGGCCCAGTGCCAGCCAATCCGGCAGAACTCCTGGAAAGCCAGCGCTTTGCGGATGTTCTGGCGTATCTTCGCTCAATCAGTGACCTGATTATCATTGATACACCACCCATTACTGCGGTCACCGACGCCGCGATCATCAGTTCCCTTTCGAGTGGTGTGCTGCTTGTCACGAATGGTACTACCCATCGAACCGCGGCAGTGGCACAATCGGCACTCAGACAGGTAAGCGCTGACATCCTGGGCGTGATACTCAATCAAGTAACCCTGGAAGCAGACCGCTACTACGACTACTACACTTCACGGTAGCGACCGAGCTCGAGGTATGTAGCCCAGTCCTAGTGGGGGTGGTCTGCGTGAGGATCCTGATAGTAGCTACCAACGCCAAGATGCTTGCCAACTTCAGGGGCGATCTGATAAGAGAGATGATCGTTCGAGGCCACGATATCCTGGCTGCCTGCCCCGACGATGAAGCAGGACTACCCTTTTGTGAACTCGGTATCCGGTATCTAAGGGTCTTCTTCAGCGGAACGGGGACTAACCCCTTTGCTGACCTAAAGCTTACATGGGAGCTTCGGAATCTCATGCTTGATGAACAACCGGATCTCGTCTTCTCGTACGCAATGAAACCGGTCATCTATTCCTCTATCGCTGCTCGGATGGCCGGGATCAGAAGCGTCTACTCCATGATCACAGGTCTGGGCTATGTTTTCGTAGGGACAGGGGCTAAAGGCCTTTGTCTGAGACTACTCGCGCGGCTCCTCTACCGCTTCGCCCTCAAGGGCAATCGGAAGGTCATATTCCAGAACCCCGACGATCAGCGCGATTTCCTTCGCTGGCGACTGGTGGATGGAATGAAGTGTGTCGTAGTCAACGGCTCTGGAGTCAATATAGAGCGTTTCTCTCCCGTTCCACTCCCGAGAGAGGACACCTTTATCATGGTGGGTCGCCTTATCAGAGACAAGGGCGTGGTCGAATACCTCGAAGCAGCGCGACGGGTAAAGAGAGCATACCCGATGACGCGTTTTCTACTTGTGGGACCATTTGACCCTAATCCCAGCTCCATAGGACCTGGTGAACTCCTCACATGTGTTGAGGGTGGCTTTGTTGAGTATCTTGGCGAAGTAGACGATGTTCGTCCGGCGCTTGCTGCATCCTCGGTTTTCGTTCTTCCATCATACCGCGAAGGCACACCTCGCAGCACACTCGAAGCCATGGCCATGGGCAGACCCATCATCACGACTGACGCCCCAGGGTGTAGGGAAACCGTCGTCGACGGAGTCAATGGGCTTCTTGTCCCGGTCCGCGACATCGATAGGCTGTCAGCCGCGATGATCTGGATGCTGGAGCATAGAGACCAGATAGAAAGGATGGGTCAAGAGAGCATCAGACTGTGCACGGAACGATTTGACGTAAGAAAAGTGAACCACGTCATGTTGGATGCGATGGGCCTTTTGGATGCACCCAATGAGACGATGGAGAGTAGCTACCTCTGAGTGAGTCTAGCGGTATCGGGCGCTAGCACCGGCAAGCAGTCTCCTTGAGGTTTGGAGGAGGTCATCAGATGTGCTGGCTAATCTGAACAGAACAATCATACTCGACTCCGGCAACTCGCTCTACGAGCAAATGAAGCGTTGCCTAGACGTCTCTCTATCACTGGCAGCCCTAGTCACTCTACTACCCCTCATAGCGCTCTGTGCCTTGGCGATCCGGCTTGATTCACCGGGGCCCGCATTCTTCAGTCAACGAAGGGTGGGAAGGGAAAGTCGGGAGTTCGCGTTGCTCAAGTTGAGGACCATGAGGATGAACTCGGAGGAAAGTGGGCCCCAGTGGGCAGCGAAGAACGACCACAGGATAACCCGCATCGGTCGCCTGTTGCGAAGATACCGATTGGATGAGTTGCCCCAGCTTTGGAATGTCGTCAAGGGTGAGATGAGTCTGGTCGGTCCACGACCTGAGAGAAAGATCTTCGTTGAGCGTTTCTCCATGGAAATGCCAGAGTTCAGGTTTCGCACTTTAGTTCTTCCTGGGTTGACTGGATGGGCCCAGGTAAACGGTGGCTACGACCTGGATCCTGCCAAGAAGCTCGAACTGGACCTGCACTATATCCGTCACAGATCACTCTGGTTCGATCTGATAATCCTTCTTCGGACTGTCCCTATAGTTGTGGGTGGGGCCGGAGCCAGATAGGGTAGCGCATAGCTGGAAGGGAGTCGTTCAATGGTTGAGCAAACCACAGCAGTCCCGCCCATAGTTGCTGTAGTTGGGCTAGGGTATGTAGGGCTTCCTCTGGCCGTCAGTTTCGCAGGATCATATCAAGTCATCGGCTTTGATGTCAACCAAGAGAAGGTGGCTGCGTACCAAGCTGGGATAGACCCTACCAATGAGGTAGGTCGAGGCAACCTCAAATCGTGCCGTGTGCGCTTTACGACAGATGAGACAGAGCTTCGCCAGGCCACATTCTTCATTGTAGCAGTGCCAACGCCTGTTGATGTGCACAACAACCCTGATCTAGGCATGGTTAAGACGGCAAGCCAGATTGTTGGACGCAACCTGCAGCGTGGGGCGATTGTCGTCTACGAGTCAACCGTCTATCCAGGTGCCACTGAGGACGTCTGCCTGCCGATTCTCGAACACGAATCGGGACTTCGAGTTGGTTTGGACTTTGGTCTGGGCTACTCGCCTGAGCGGATCAACCCTGGAGATAGTCAGCACCGATTGGAGAACATCACCAAGATAGTCTCCGGAGTTGATCCAAGGAGCCTTGAAATCATCTCTGAAGTCTATGGACGGGTCATTACGGCGGGAGTCCATCGTGTCTCTACGATCAGGGTAGCAGAAGCAGCCAAAGTAATCGAGAACTGTCAGCGCGACATCAATATCGCCTTCGTCAATGAGTTGTCCATGATCTTCAACACAATGGGTATCGACACCCAAGAAGTGTTAGATGCGGCCTCAACCAAATGGAACTTTCTGAGGTTCAAGCCCGGCCTCGTCGGCGGCCACTGCATTGGAGTGGATCCCTACTATTTGACCTACAGGGCCCAGGAGTTGGGGTATCACTCGGAGGTCATCTTGGCGGGACGGAGGATTAACGACAGCATGGGGAAGTATGTGGCAACCAACACTGTTAAACTACTGATCAAGAGCGGCTGCCCGGTCAAGAGCGCGAGGATCTTGCTCTTAGGGTTGACCTTCAAAGAAAACGTACCGGATACACGCAACAGCAAGGTCATCCAGATCATTCAGGAGCTTCAGGACTTCGCTGTGCAGGTTACCGTCTGTGATCCTTGGGCTGACGACGACGAGGTCTTGCGCGAATATGGTCTTGCGTTATCAGCCTTTGATGAGGTGCACGATGTCGATGCGATCTTGGTGGCCGTCGCCCATGAGCAATTTCGCACCAAGTCGTTGACTGAGCTCAAGAGCAAGCTGGCACCAAGCCGCAAGGTACTGGTCGATGTGAAAGGGATCTTCTCCCGTCGAGAAGCGGAAGAGATTGGGCTCAGTTACTGGAGGCTGTAGGAACACACCGATAAGGAGGCGTCTTGCATGCAGTCCGCGCGCAGTCTGTTTCCCACCGGGACCAGGTTCTTGGTGACCGGGGCTGCAGGTTTCATCGGCTCTCACCTGGTAGAGACAATCCTCGCAATGGGGCATCAGGTGAGAGGCCTAGACAACTTCCTTACCGGGAAGCGTGAGAACGTCGAGCCTTTCCTTGGCTCTCCCCTGTTCGAGTTAATCGAAGGCGACGTAAGGGACACACAAACCTGCAGCTTAGTCTGCGAGGGTATAGACTATGTCTTGCATCAAGCAGCGCTGGGATCGGTGCCCCGGTCCATCAATCACCCAGTGTTATATGAAGAGATCAACGTTGGCGGCACGCTGAGGATGTTGGACGCGGCGAGAGCGAGCGGTGTGAGGAAGTTCGTCCATGCATCGTCATCATCAGTCTATGGGGATAGCGTTAGGTTGCCTAAAGTAGAGGGTGAGGAAGGGATGCCCCTGTCCCCTTATGCAATCACGAAAGCAACCAACGAACTCTATGCTCACTGTTATTGGCATCAATATGGGGTTCCAACCATTGGTTTGAGGTACTTCAACGTCTTCGGCCCCAGGCAGGATCCGTACTCCGAATACGCCGCAGTGATACCTAGGTTCATTGCTGCCATGCTTGCAGATGAGCCGGTGGTGATCCATGGTGATGGTGAGCAAAGCCGTGACTTCACGTATATTGTCAATGTAGTTGATGCCAACTTGCTGGCATGCCTCGCACCTAGCGAGGCGAATGGCGAGGTGTTTAACATCTCATGTGGGGAGAGTGTATCGATAAAAGCGCTCGCAGCGCTTCTTGGTGACATTCTTCAGCAGAATGTGAAGTATAGCTACAGCTCCAGTCGCCACGGAGACGTTCGCCACTCGCAGGCCGATGTCCGAAGAGCGATGCTCTGTCTTGGATACAGTCCGCTATGGAAGCTCAGGGAAGGGCTCAAGGAGACAATAGACTGGTACCGTACTCAGCTAAGCAGATGAGTACCACATATCTGGAGTATGACGTCCTCTCAACAGTCACTATAGCCTTTGGGTCAATACTGGTATGGTGCCTTCTGCTCCTCGGGATAAAGGATCGATATTACCGTGCTGTAGTCTATGCCGGATATGCCATACGAGTAGCGTGCCTATGGTGGGACAGGTATGCTAGCCACATTTTCCTCTTCCCCAATGTGGGGGGTGACAGCGACATGTTCCACAGGGAAGCGCTGGCAACTCTAGTCTCCATGCAGGTTGGATATGCAACTGATACCCATGTCTATTCAGAGATCATAGGACTTATCTACCGTCTTGCGGGCCCACAGCGTATCATCGCTCAATACGTCAACGTGGTTCTTGGCATAGGCGCAGTCATGTTTATAATCCAGATGCTCAAGGATCTCGATGTCAAAGAAGTGCTAACAAAGAGAGTTGCCCTGGTTGTTACCTTCTTTCCTCAAGGAATCATCTTGTCATCAATCTTGCTCAGGGAAGCCTTCGTCGTATTCTTCCTAACCTTGTCTCTCTTTCACTATTGCCGATGGTATTTAGGCAAGGGTACCTGTCATGTGGTGCTCTCCACAAGCTCGCTAATCGTTGCAGCTCTCTTTCATTCTGGGGTTATTGTGGTAGCCATGATCTACGCCTTGATGTTCGCTCTCTATGACCATGATAGAAAGAGGCTACGACTACAGTGGAAGACTGTGGTCGTAGCCATGACAATCACGATCGGTGCAGCCATACTCGCCAGGGATAGGGACATATCCATACGCTTCTTCGGAAAATTCATGGGGCGCAACCTGTATGGCGCCATTAATTACTCATCCGGAGCGTCTGCGTATCTCCAGGGAGTCACTATCAGAAACATCCGCGATCTGATGATGTATGCACCTCTTAAGCTTTCCTACTTTCTGTTCGCACCGATGCCGTGGGACTGGCGAGGACCGATTGATGTCACGACGTTCTTTCTAGACTCATCCGTCTATCTGCTGGCATGTGCACTTATCATTATGGGAATCAGGCGCGTCATGAAGGACCGGTGGCTAGTTGCCTCACTTACGGCCATCGCCTTATTGTTGACCATGACATTTGCGTTCGGGACCAACAACGCTGGCACAGCGGCTCGTCACAGAAACAAGATGATGCTGGCATATGTGAGTTTGACAGCCATTGTCCTAGATCGAAGATCCCACGGTATATATCATCAACAACCGGCTTCGTCAGCAGTGGAAAATCACTTGGAAAGCAGGTTCTAGACATGAGAGTAGCTCACCTCATCAACTCGCTAGACGTCGGCGGTGCCGAAAACATGCTTGTGGCCGCGATACCATGTCTCCTGAGGCACTGCGATGAGGTGGCTATTGTGACACTGAACTCATCCCATTCTCCCGTCATGGCCGAGAAAGTGCGCGACCATACCTCAAGAATCCACTGCCTGCAATCGGAGTCCAAGGTTAGTTTTCGAACTCTCCATAGCCTTAACAGGTTGTTGAGAACGCTGGGGGTTGACCTTGTTCACGTTCACCTCTTCCCTTCTCTATACTATGGGGCGCTCCTTTCACCTGGGCTAAGGCGAGTTGCCCATGAACACAGCGTCTCAAACCGACGACGAACAGTAAGGGCACTCAGGCCACTAGAAGAGGAGATCTACAACCGCTACGATCGCGTCATATGCGTCGGAATGGACTGCCGCGATAGCCTGGTACAATGGATCCCGTCACTCGCTCCCAAGATATCAATCGTCGCCAACGGGATACCTCTGGAACGCTTCCGCAGTGCCAGAGCCGCACATCGAAGTGACTATGGCATCCCCTCTGACAGTCCACTACTGATGGCGGTTGGCCGCCTCGTTAAGGAAAAGGACTATGAGACACTCATCCGTGCCGTGAAACTGCTGCCTGATACGTATTTGTGTGTGGTGGGTGACGGACCAGAAGCCCCCGCCCTCCGCTCACTGGTCGTCTCACTTGAGCTCGGGAATAGGGTGAAATTTCTTGGCTTCAGGGCTGATGTTGAAAGTTTACTACCGATGAGCGATCTATTCGTGGCAAGTTCAGTCTATGAGGGCTTCGGTATAGCAGTGGCTGAAGCAATGGCTGCCGGTCTTCCTGTAGTCGTGACTGACGCACCGGGTCTTCGGGAGATAGTACAGCATGAAAAGACGGGGTTACTCGCTCCTGTATCAGACCCGGCCGGGTTGGCGCAGGCGGTGTCTCATGTGTTGCAGGATAATGACCTGCGTCAGCGATTGGTTCGGGCTAGTCTGGACAAATCTGTGGGTTTTTCTATTGACAGGACTGTAGGACAATGGTTGGACATATACAAGGGTATCCTTGCCAAATAGAGAGGATCTCAGGAGGGATAGCGTGATCTGCCTGCATTACTCTAAGCACTTCCTTTGTGTTGAAGAGTATTGGTTCTGGAATGACACAAATCCACCACCACCATCTTCTACCACCGATGTACTACTACTCCGGCAGGCACCCCTGCCGATCGGTCGGTACGCTCAGCAATTCACAACCCTCGTTACTGATCTGTCACGGGAGAGCGATGCCATTTTCAACGGTTTTAGAGACCACTGCAGACGGAAGATCCGTCGGGCGATCAAGGAAGGCGTGGTAGTCGAGACAGTGGTGTTGACTGATGAGGCGTTGATGGACTTCGTCTCCTTCCATGATAAGTTTGCTCTCAGCATCGGGTTGCGTACCGCGAACCATAGGAAGCTTGTTCTGCTAAGGTCTGCCGATTGCCTGTCCATAACGAAGGCGCGGTACGACGGACAGGATCTGGTTTACCATGTGTATATCCGTGACCGGAGGAAGGCTAGGCTCCTATATTCGTGTTCTCACTTCAGGTCCTGTGATAGCGGTGCAAGAACGCTTGTTGGATTAGGAAACAGATACCTGCACTGGTATGACATGCTAGTTCTAAAGCAGCAGGGTTGTCTGGAGTATGACTGGGGTGGTATAGGTGACGACAGCGATATGGCTGTTCATGGGATCAACAGTTTCAAAAGGGAGTTCTGTGGCCTGCCCGAGAGGTCCTATCATTGCCTCATTCCCGCTTCGGTCTGGGGCACAATGGGGGTCGAGGTTATGCGCCTTCGGGGTGACTGGCGTCCTTCAATCAGCTACGGGTTTGGAGTTGATCAGAGGCAGTGACGGCAACAAAACCATCGTTTATAGTCACCATTGACACAGAAGGTGACAATTTGTGGGCAAAGCCAAAAGTTATAGAGACACGGAACTCCGCATATCTATCTAGGTTTCAGTCGTTGTGTAATCAATACGAACTCAAGCCAACATACTTGACCACGTGGGAAATGGCTTTGGCTCGCCAGTTCCGTGAGGTAGTTAGAGACCCTCTAGCGTGCCGCCTTTGCGAGATAGGTGCACACCCCCACGCGTGGAACTCTCCCCCGCTGGCCTCGCTCACCGAGAATGATCTCTTCTATCAGCCCTACCTTCAAGAGTACCCACGCGAAGTGATGGTCGACAAAATGCGAACGCTGACCGACCTGTTGGAATTAACGTTCGGGGTCAAGATGACCAGTCACCGTGCTGGGCGATGGGCACTTAACAAAGACTACGTAGATATCCTAATCGAAAGTGGCTACAGGGTTGACTGCTCCGTGACTCCCCTTGTCAGTTGGAAGAGTAGCCTGGGATCACCAGTAGGTGATGGAGGTTCAGACTACAGAGCTTTCCCTAGACAAGAGTATTTCATTGACAGACAAGATATATCGCGTCCCGGGAACTCACCCTTGCTTGAGATACCTATGACAGTCATCAGCTCCTACGATAATCCCATGGCTTGTAAGGTCATTAAGTTGCTTTCTGATGGGTCAATTATGCGACGGGGGCTTGAGAGGATATTTCCATCGAAGTTGTGGCTGCGGCCGAATGGCCGAAATCTCAATTCAATGCTTCGCATCGCGGCTGATGCGTTGGCAAGTGGTAGCACCTACGTGGAGTTCATGCTGCATTCATCTGAGCTGATGCCTGGTGGAAGCCCGTATTTCCCTACGCCATATAGCGTGGAGTCGCTGTATGGGCACCTGGAAACCCTGTTTTCATTTGTCAGAGAACGGTTTGTCGGCAGAACGCTCACGGAGCACTACGACCACTTCGTATCGACATCAAGTTCACACCAGAAGAACAATCAGGACGATGACAAACACTAACGCGTCGGGCATGATCAATCCCGACGCGTCTTCACGCTGTACCACGTGTCAGCTGGCTACCTCCCCAGTTCGTCCCTCACCGTATCTCCCCTACCATTGTCTCTATCCCCTTCTCCAACATCGCGTGGAGTAGTTGCGCCTCCGTGATGCTGCGCTCCAGCTTCTCATCGGTTATGATCCAGATGATATGGTATTTCTGGGGAACGAAGTGCTTGATGACTTCCTTGATCGGGGTGGTGGGGTGCACCACCAGTTGCTCCACGCCGAGAACTCGGTGCTTGCTCACCTCATCCTGCTTACGCCCCAGGTAGCTCATCAGGCTGTAGGCGGCCAGGTTCTGCTCCTTCCCCGCCACTTGGTAGATGAAGTAGGCGGTAACCAGGAGCACAAGGTTCAGGTGCCCCATGACAGCCATCAGCACACATCCGACCATGAAGAAGACCGATGCCCACTGACCTAGCCGTGCGGCTTTCTCGGTCGCCTTGCGGAAGCCAAGTCGTTTTGTCAGGGTGGCGCGATAGATCCTGCCGCCATCGAGCGGCAGAGCCGGGATCATGTTGAAGCCCATGATCATGAGATTGGCCTGAAGAAAGAACGACATGGAGTCCTCAGGCAGATGCAGCATGCGGCGTAGAAACAGGCCTGCCGCGATCAAGAGCACATTGTTGATCGGTCCAGCCACCGCCACTGCAGCTTCCACCTGCGGGTCGATACTCATCAGATCTTCCAGGCGAGCAACTCCGCCGATGGGCAGCAGCTCGATCTCTTTAACACGAATGCCGTAGCCTCTCGCCGCCATCGTGTGGCCCAGTTCATGGAAGACGACCACTGTGAAGACCAAGAGTGCCTCGGTCAAGAGGTTCGTGAGGGCATACAGCAGCAGTAGTAGAAGAAAAACGGCATGCACCTTGATGCGCATGCCTAAGAACGTTCCCAGACTTAGGGAGAAACGACTCATGGGCTGCCCCCGTTACTTCAACTTGATCCACTTGGTTGGATCGACAGGTTCACCATTCTCGAGGACCTCAAGGTGTAGGTGATAGCCCAAGGATGTTCCAGAGTTGCCGACCCAGCCAATGGTCTGCCCGCGGGTAACCAGCTCGTTGGGCTCTACCGCAGTTCTAAGCAGATGGGCATACAGCGTGATGATACCTTCGCCGTGGTCGATGCGAATGCAGTTGCCATAGCCACGCTCTTCGCCAACAGAGACCACTACCCCATCGCCAGCTGCCGAGATCACGGTCCCTACCTTGCCTTCAAGATCGACGCCTGTGTGCTGTTCCGCCACTTTAGTCAGCGGGTTCTGACGGGCACCGAACGCCGAGGTGATCTGCCCCGAAAGAGGCGGCTCCAGAATGACGGCTGTATTCGGGTTTTTCTTGGACAGTGGCCAGATGGCTCCGGGTCGCCAACTGCTGACCTTCACGGCCTGCTCTTTGACCGTATCCCAATCGTAATTGATGCTGAAGGTCCTATCCAATAGGTCCTGCACACGATCGCCAAAGCTCCACGGCAGTACGACACAGCCGTACAGAACCAGGTAGATGCCCAGCGCAATGACGAGATTGCGTAGGTGTTTGAAAGCCTCTAGGTTATACGTCTCCTGATCCCGGCGGCGATAGCGGGATCGATGCGGTGGTCGACTGGGCCGCCTCCCCAAGCTGCTGTTGATACTCATCAGTAGACCCCCTTGATGGTGGAATACATGCCTTCGTGCTAGAAACCCATGCCACCTCGGCGCTGCCACAGAGGATGAAACGCATCCCGTCCTCCAGACGGTTGACGGATAGCGGTTGACTCCACTGATGGCCAATGCCTGATGCCCTCGGGCTTTTCACGCTACCTTATGTATATTGGACAGGGAGTCCAAATATGACAGCCATGGACGGAGTAAGCCCGTCCTTGGGGCGACGTAGGCAAAAAAAAGGCCGGCTATTCGCCGGCCTTGTCACAACCCAAATTCACACCTGCCCCTGCGGCGCCTTCCGTTGATCACGGATCAACAGCCACTGCTCGCGCGCCATCTTGACCACTTGCTGTTTCTTCGCTGCTTGAGGGTGATTGATGACCACACCAAACCAACGCAGCGCCTGGTCTGCTCTCCCCAGTCTCCGATGAAGCTCACCAACTAGGTAGGCAATGGTCAGTTCCCTGCCGTCTTCATCAAGTTCTTCCCGACCATAGGCCGCTTCGTAGTCATTGAGTGCCATGGTCAGGAAACGCTCCTCTTGCTCCGCATCTCTCAGGCCTCGATATATCCAGGCGAGGCGGAGGCTGAGCGCTGCCAGCACGCTCCGCTTATCGCTACGAATCTGTGCGCATAGTAGCGCCAGCTTGAAACAAACGATCGCATCCTCAGCGTCACGGAGACCGTTGAGATCTCGGGCCTGCCACTTTGGCGCGATCTCTGTCTGATACAACTTACGTGCCGCCACAGACGGCGCCACCATGTTCCCTGTGGATGCGTATCCACAGGCTGGGCAGACCGCAACTTCATAGAACAGGCAGGATAGATCCTGATAGATAATGTTAAAGTCGGACTCACGCCCCTGCGGGATGCAGGCGCGTTGCCTCGGGCGAAGTACACTGTAACTGTGTTCACAGATAGGGCATAGACATTCCTTGGTGTAGAACCGATCATCCATGACCTGCTGCCTCCCAAACTATCACAGGCTAGGCCTTGACCTTAGTCTTAGACCAATCGAGCTGACCGCAACCCACATCGGACTGATCGTTCTATACGGCCGCCTGCTGCTCCGCCTTCTGCACCGCTGCAGCCGGTGCCTTTAAGACGGTCTTGACCCAAAGTGCTGTGAGCAGCATCATCACCCCAGTGGTTAAGAAGACCACTTTGATCCCCAACCAAGTGCCGATAATGCCGCCGATCATGGGCCCGATAGCGTTGCCCATCATGTTGAAACTATTGGAGATACCGAAAGCGCGCCCCCGAAACTCCGGTGAGACAGCCGCTGCGATGGTCGCGTTAGCCGCAGGTAGAACACCTGCCATGAAGATACCGAAGATGAAACGCAGGATGCCGAACTGAACAACGCTACCCGCGAAGACCTGCGGAATACTGGCAAGAGCCGTGCCGACAAGACCAATAAACAGCACACGACGGAACCCAACTTTCTCACCATAGCGTCCCCAAAGAGGAGCCGCGATGACCGTTGCCACACCAACCGCTGAGAAGACCACTCCGGTCACCAGCGCCGTGTTATCGCCGGTACCAAACTTAGCCACATAGAGCGTGAGGACAGGTTGAAGAATCTGCACCGACGCCTGAATCATCAGCAACGTGACCAACATAGCCATAAGATCGGAATTGGTGGCAGCTTCCTTTAGGTCAGCCAGAATATTGCTTCGCTGTTTGTTCTTGCCTTTGACCTCTTCCTTAACGCCGAAGGTGACTACCAGGGTAGCGACAAACAGAACGCCAGCTGCGACCAGCAATGTGTTGCGATTTCCGAACATCTTGCTGAGGACGCCTCCAAAAAGCGGACCGAGAATGCTGCCCGCTGCTGCCCCCGTCTGGAGAATCCCCAACGAGCGGCCAATTCGGTCTTCCGGTGTGTTGGTCGCGACCAAAGAGATCGACGATGGGATGAAACCCGAGAGAACACCGTTCATAAAGCGGAGAGCCAACAGATGATATTGGTTGGTCGCGAATGCCATCAGTAGATAGGTCGTGCCGATCCCGATCCCTGAGCGGATGATCATCGGCTTCTTCCCATATTTGTCGGCCAGCGATCCCCAGATGGGGGACATAACAGAACTGGCAACGAATGAGGCGGCGAATAACAGACCTGACCAAAACTCTACGTTGGTCACGACCCCTACGTCATTGAGGAGTAGTGGCAAGAAGGGTGTTACCAATGAAAAGGAGGCGCCTGCGATAACGACGCCGAGCCATAGAACATAGAGATTGCGTTCCCACTGTGACAAGTCGAGGCACCCCTTTCATGGTCGCAGCTGACAGTGTGTTGGTGGAATAACAAGATTAATAGTGACAACGATGATAGTCCTATTCTAACGCCTAGCAGGTTGCTATGACTAGCTAATTATTCGTGTTCCCAAATGATACAAAAACGCGCTGTTAATGACAGCGCGTTCTTGTTTCGAGGTGGGGCTCAGCCACCCCCTCGATGCTCCCCCCGACACTAACCTTAGGGTGGCATACCCCCTAAGAACCCCCATCAATGAGCGTCGCTCATTGACCAAAAAACGCGCTGTTAATGACATTGCGAAGGGAGTCCACAAGAACACAAGTCCACAAGAACACAAGTAGACGGACTAAACAGTACACTCAGCGCGAGGCGCTTGTATCATGTAGATGACCCCCAGCAGCGTAGTCGCCGCCGAGGGTCCTTTGCTTTCGTGGCATTCGTCCCCCACTTGGGTCTTGGTGGCATGGGGCCTTGGTGGCTCGTTAAAACAGTATCTTCTGCCTCCTCAGGCCCACCGACATGACAATTCCTAGAGCGAACATGACCGCCATCAGGTTGCTGCCGGCATAGCTCATCAACGGCAGTGGTATGCCAGTAATCGGCATAACCCCGATGGTCATGCCAACATTGATCAAGAGGTGGAAAGCAATCATCGATGCCACACCGACACAGATTAGCATGCCATAGCGATCCTTGGCTTGACGTGCGATGTGGAGGATGCGAAGCAGCAAGGCGACGTAGAGAATCAAGACAGATGCCGCGCCGATGAAACCCAACTCTTCACTCAGCACTGAGAAAATGAAGTCGGTATGTCGCTCCGGAAGGAACTTGAGCTGTGTTTGCGTTCCCCGATACAGCCCCTTGCCCCAGAGGCGTCCCGATCCCGCGGCGATGATCGACTGCATGGTATGCCAGCCCCACTTAGTCGATGCGTATTTCTCCAGGTCTAGAAAGACGATGAAGCGCATCTTCTGATACTCATCAAACTTCGACCAGAGAATGGGTATCACGGCCAAGCCGCTACCTACCAAAGTAGCCAGATGCTGCCACTTTACCCCATAGATCCACAGCATTCCCAAGACGATAGCCAAGAAGACCATACTCGTACCGAAATCGGGCTGCAACAGCACCAGCCCCATGGGTATACCCATATGGATGAAGCTTGGGATCATATCCCAGAACTTGACCATGCCCTCAGACCGGTTCATCTGCCTTGCCAGAGTTAGGACCAGAAGTGCCTTAGCTACCTCTGAAGGCTGCAAACTGAGTGGACCAAGGTAGATAAATGATGTGCCGCCGCCAAGTCCACCGACACTGCCGATTACCATCACCGCCAAGAGCAGACCGATCATGGTGCCATAGATCAGGTTGCCCCAACGATCCCACAGACTGTAGTCAAACAGCACGCCAATCACGAACAGGACGGAGCCAGCCGCCGTGTTGATCAGCTGTTTCTTCAGATAATAGTTTGGATTGTCTGGGAGGTCAGTCCGTGATGAGCTATGGACGACAACGACGCTGATGGTCAAAAGCAGAACCATGATCACAAACAGCGGCCAGTCGAAGTTCTTGAACATGCGGCGTTCCACGCGACCTCACCTCCCTCTGGCAGTATATCTTGTGTGCAAACTGCTTGACGCTCAGAACCAAGATATAGATGGCCCATAGACGTCAGCTAATTATACCAGAGACCAACACCATCAGCAATTCGTCGCTGCTCCTCGATTATCAGGGCGAAGGCAAGAGCGGCCAGGTTGGCCGCTCTTGATCGATCACCTATACACTTCGTTTCAAACGCCGGATGGGGATATTGGCGCTGAACGCCACTTGGTTATCACGATGTTCGATGCGCACATCCATCCCGCTGTCGTCAATCTCCATATACTCCGTAATCACCGCAACGATGCGGTCAGTCAACGATTCCATAAAAACGGGGTCCACCGCCGCACGATCGGAGACCAGAACCATGCGCAGGCGTTCTTTGGCAATCTCTTTGCTGTGAACCACATCACCAAGCCCAAACAGCTTTAGGAAGTTCAATCAGGACGCCTCCCTTCAAAGCGCATGTCGCTCCATCATTTCAACCCCAACGCTTTTCTTAGACGGGTAAAGAAGCCTTCGTCAACCTCGAGGTTCATCAGAGGAACGTTCTCCCCTTGTAGTCTCCGGGCGACATTCCGATATGCCTCTCCGGCTCGAGACTGAGTGTCTACAACCGCTGGCTCGCCGCGGTTGGTGGAGACCACGATCTTCTCATCATCAGGGACCACGCCCAGTAGCTCTACGGCTAGGATCTCAACGATATCATCAATGTTCATCATATCGCCGCGCTTGACCATCTCTGGACGCAGACGGTTGACGATCAGACGACTGCCATGCTTGCCGCTGGCCTCGAGGAGCCCGATGACACGATCCGCGTCACGAACCGCTGCGACCTCAGGAGTGGTAACAATGATGGCGGAGTCTGCACCGACGATAGCGTTCTTGAAGCCCTGTTCGATACCGGCTGGGCAGTCGATGATGACAAAGTCAAACTCGTCCCGCAGCTCAGCACACAGCTTCTCCATCTGCGCTGGGCTTACTGCATCCTTGTCTCGAGTCTGTGCGGCTGGCAACAGATGGAGATTCTCAAAGCGCTTATCTTTGATCAACGCCTGCTTTAGTCGACAGTGTCCCTCAACAACGTCAACCAGGTCGTAAACGATCCGATTCTCAAGTCCCATGACCACATCTAGGTTCCGCAAACCGATATCCGCGTCGACGAGCGCCACCTTTTTGCCGCTGAGGGCCAACGCGGTGCCGATATTGGCACTGGTCGTGGTCTTGCCCACACCGCCCTTACCAGAGGTGACGACGATTACATCTCCCAAGTTCAAAACCCCTTTCTGTGCTTATTCATCTCTAGATCACATCAAGGAAGACCGAGTGCTGGAACCGCGCTTACACCCCACGCGACGCTAGCGGAGCAGATGGTATGGCTCGATGACGATGGTGTGGTCGCGAATATGGGCTACTTCCGGCTGTGAGTAGGTCAGTGGTTCATCATCAGGCGCGCGGCTAACCAGGTTCGCTATCCTCAGCTGCATGGGCAACAAGCGATAAGCCGCGACAATTGCGTCCTCGTCACCCTCCGCTCCAGCGTGTGCGATCCCTCGAAACACGCCGAGGACGACAATATGTCCGGTCGCCACCACCTCTCCGCCCGGGTTAACATCACCTACGATGGTGACGTTGCCATTGAAACGTATGGATTGGCCAGCCCGGACAGTTCGCTGGATAAACAAGGTGTTGGTGTCGTTGAGTTGTGCTTCGCTTGATTGTCTTTCGCTCGGCTGCCCTTCATTCCGCTGTCTCTCCACGTTCTCACCCCCAGTGCTTGCTGCTATTGGCTGACCGTCAGAACCGAGGAAACCAACGAGCTTCAGCTCAGGGTAGCTGTTGACCACCCGAGCAAGTTCGTCGCGTTCAGCTTCACTGAGCATACGTTGACCGGCGGAAACCATTAGCTCCGCCCCTCGGAAGAAGTTGGTGGCCTCGGTCAGCCGTTGGCTGAGTCTATCTCTGATGGTGTTGAAGTCGGCGTGTTCATCGAGGATGACGTGCAATGAACCGCGTCGTCCCTTGAAGACAAAGGGATCTCTCTGCATACTAACTCCTTGTACATATCGGCTGCTTGCTTCTTTACTGATTCTAGAAGGCCTGTCCAAATCCTCCTCTGCTGGGACATAGTGAAGAACTTTATGTTACATTTCACCTCAGGAAAACAACAGCGAGCAGATGCTCGCTGTTGCGGTTTCGTACAGTATTCGCGCTCTCCTCATCGAGGCTGTGTCGGCGTCGGGGTTGGGTTTGTGACCGGCGCCTGACCAGGTGGTGTCGTCACTGGGGGTACAGGCTCTTGTTGTGGCGGTTGCTCCGGGGCTTGCTGTGTTGGTTGCGTAGGCTGCTGACCAGGCGTCTGTGAAGGCTGCGCTGGAGGTTGTTGGGTTGGTGGGGTGGCGGGAGCCTGTGCCGGTGGCAGCGTAGGAGCGGTAGGCGTCTGCGGCGGCGTCTGCACTGGCACCGCAGGAGTCGTCGGCGGGGTCGGCGCCTCTGGAACGTGAGTAGGTGCCTGAGCCGGACTATTGGGAGCGGATGTCTGTTGGGGCGGGACTGTTGGCGTCGAAGCTGGTGTGGCAGGCTGATTGTAGCCTAGATACTGCTTGATCATCGCTGACACGGTGGGCGCGCTCGAAGCACTCCCGCCTCGTCCTGCTTCGACCACCATTCCAATGGCGATCTCCGGCTTCTCGGCCGGCGCATAGGCGATAAACCATCCATGGGCGCGCATATCATTGGGATCGTTGGCGACCTGAGCAGTTCCGGTCTTGCCCGCCACGGCCACCGGGATATCACGCCACGGCATCAGTGCCGGATTGTTGCCATACGAGATTGAGTATGAGGTGCCTCCGTAGGACGTCACCGCCACCATCCCCTGGTGGATCGACTGCCAGGTCGATGGCTGTAGGTCCACAGTCCCCATCACCTGCTTGCCGGATCGTTCTTCCACACTCTGGCCGCGTACGATCTTGCTGATCAGATACGGTGCGTAACGCGTTCCGCGGTTGGCGATGGTACTGGTGGCAATGGTCATCTGGAGTGGAGTGTAGGCGCTATACTGTTGCCCGATGGCTGAGTAGATGGTCTCGCCAGGATACCAGACGTTGGTATCCACCAACTTCTGGTTATAGGCCCACTGCTTGTAGGCGGTGTCAGAACGATGGGTGAAGGCGGGATCCGACTCCCTGTCATAGATCAGATCAGTCATCCCGGTGTCCTCGCCTAGGCCAAACTTGGCGGCATACTCCGAAATGCGGTCGGCGCCGAGGCGTCGCCCCATCTCGTAGAAATAGACGTTGCAGGAATCCCTGATAGCCTGCCAGGAGTTGACCGATCCATGACCCCCACGGTCCCAGTTCCAGCACTTAGAGGGGTTATCAGGATCAACGGTGGTGTAAAAGCCGTTGCAGAAAACCGTCTCACTGGTACTAACCACCCCCTGTTCCAGGGCGGCGGCTAGCGTCATGGGTTTAAAGGTTGAACCAGGTGGCAGAGCGGCCAAGACCGCTCGGTTGAGCATGGCGTTGGGATACTGCTCGCTTCCAATCAGATACTTGATCCGCAAGTTCTCGTCGTCCAGACGCCCAGCGGCCCAATCATTGGGATTGTAGTTAGGATAACTGGCCATGGCCAAGACCGCGCCGGTATTGGGATTCATGGCAACGACCGCACCGCTGTAGGCATACGGTGCGCGATTGTTGGACCACTGATGGGTCCGGATGGTCTGCAGGCTCGATCTCAAGTTCTCCTCAGCCACGCGCTGGAGATCGAGGTCGATGGTCAGGTAGATATCATTACCGGGGAGGGGCTCTTCGCGACCAAGCACACGAATGAGCTGGTTGTTGCTGTCGACTTCGACCAGGATACCGCCATCTTTTCCTCTGAGAACGTTCTCGTAGGAGCGTTCCAGCCCTGAACGGCCGATAATATCACCTAGTTTGTAGTCCTTTGCCCAACCGGCGAGATCATCCGGTGAGACCTCGGAGAGATAGCCGATCACGTGGGCAAGCAGATCACCATTGGGGTATTCGCGTATCGGCACATACTCCACATAGACACCTGGTAGGTCGGAGCGACGCTCTTCGATCTTGGTGACCACTTCCATGCTGACACGGTTGGCAATGCGAATTGGCTCAAACAACCGGTTGTTATTGTCGGCGATCTTCTTGCGTATCTCCTCTTCCTTCATCCCCAAGAGCTGCGCCAAGGGGGCGACCATTTGATCGGTGCCGTTCCCCATGTCGACCAGCGAGACCGTATAGGAGGGGCGGTTGACGGCAATCGGTTTGCCATTGCGATCAAAGATCTGACCGCGGGGTGCCGCGATCGGCAGGATACGGATGCGGTTCTCGCGCGCAGCTTGGTCATAGAAATCGCCTTTGACCAACTGCAGATATCCGAGACGCCCAATCAGCAGTGTGGCTATGGCGAAGACGACCCAGCGCAAGGCTGTGAAGCGCGAGGAGTTCTTTTCTTCGTCCATACGAAACCTCCGTTAAAAGTTGACGGTTTCACTCATCTTCGTGGCCGCCTCGAACGGTTGGTAGTCAGCTCCATCCGGCGGACATTGGTGTTGAGCCTGAGCATTAGCCGATAGATCCAGGGCATCAGTGCCAGACTATAGACCAGAATCCATGGCCAGATCGAGGAGAAAAACCATCCGATCTGCCATGGAAGTCCCCCGCTGGAACGCGTCGCGATGTAGAGGACAAACTCTTGAGCTGTCACACAGACGAACGCCATGACCATCGGCACTCCCAGATGGTCAGCAAAGAACTTGCCCGCGAACCATCCTACGGAGTAGCCAGCCAGCATCTTGATCAGCGCCTGCAAGCCAAACCACCGGCTGAGGAACAGGTCTGCGATCAGACCCGCCACCAGACCAAACCATTTGCCTTCATCCGCTCCACGCAGAAGCGAGAACGCGATGGTGAACAGAAGCAGTAGATCAGGCCAGACGCCAAACAAAGGCAAGTGCGGCAGGACAGTCACCTGCAGCACCAGCACAATGAGCAGTATCCCCCCGAGAATGATAGTCCTCATATGGCCTCCTTGGGTTCAAGGCTGAACCATCGCTTGACGAACTACTAACACCTCGTCCAAGCGGCTGATGTCAACGCTCGGCTTGATCTGAGCAACCTTAAGCAGGCCAGATGGCTCGTTATCCACACTTACCACTGTACCAAGAACAAGACCTGCCGGATACACCCCGCCGAGGCCGGATGACACGACTTGATCACCGGGGTTAAGCACCGCATCCAAGGGAAGATCAGTCAGGCGCAACAGCTGACCCTGATGACCGGATCCTCTGACGATGCCCAGATGCCGATTGGGGTTGACACGGGCGCCGATGGCCGACATCTCATCGGTCAGAAGCAGGACCTCGGCGGTATTCAGCGAAGTCTGCACGACCTTGCCAACCACTCCCTGAGGGGTAACGACCGCCATGTCCTTAGTGATCCCCTGTTGGCTCCCTATGTTCAGCAGCATGCGGCTCGACCAGTTGGATGGATCCCAACCGATCACCTTTGCTGCCACGGTCTGGTATTGAGGGGACTGGTTTTGATAGTTCAACAGGCCCTGAAGTCGCTGATTCTCGAGAGCAAGGTCCTGAGCCTTCACCGCAACCTGCCGCAGCTGGTCATTCTCCTGGCGAAGGCGTTCATTGTCGCTCCGCAGATCCCCCAACTCACCAATTCCGCGGAAGATCCCTCTAAACCAGTTAACCCCGGACGCAAAGCCTTGCTGCGCCGGGGCTACAAGATCGCGAAAGGCACTACGAGAGGCACGTACGGCCGGTCCGTCCTTACCCGCGTACCAGATCACAGCTAGGAGGATGAGGAGCAGGGAGATGATCACCCACAGCCGTCGGTTTCTCCATAGATGGGTCATAGATCCCCCACCTTTCTGATCAACAGTCTGCAGACACCAGAGGGCAGACACCAGAAGTCACCAGTGGAACGGAACCGCCACGGATCGACTGAAGACCCTTGCTGTCCGATCGTGCTCGTCGGATGTCTTGTCCCGCACTCTCTGGTGTCTGCAATCTGGTGTCTGAACTCTAGCTAATTCTTCTCGGCGAAACTAGCACACGATTCAGCTTGCGCAGGGTCTCGAGCTCTTCGAGAACCAGCCCTGCACCGAGGGCTACACAGGTCATCGGATTCTCAGCCATATGGACCGGCATGCCAGTCTCCTTAGCCACCAGCTGGTCGAGACCCTTCAGTTGCGAGCTTCCTCCGGAGAGCATAATGCCACGATCCATGATATCTGAGGCCAGTTCAGGCGGCGTCTTCTCAAGAGTCACCTTGATGGTATCGACGATGGCCGCTACGGGTTCTGCCAACGCCTCGCGAACCTCAGTGGAGCTGATCATCTGCGTCTTAGGCAAGCCTGTCATTAAGTCGCGGCCGCGAATCTCGTGCTGACCTTCCTCAGCAGTCGGGAACGCGGAACCCACGTTCACCTTGATCTGTTCCGCGGTTCTCTCACCGATGAGAAGGTTATAGTTCCGCTTCACATACGAGATGATCGCTTCATCCATCTCGTCACCAGCGACGCGCATGGAGCGGCTCGTGACGATCCCACCCAAGGAGATGATCGCCACTTCGCAGGTCCCCCCACCGATATCCACGATCATACTGCCTGTCGGTTCCTGAACGGGCAGCCCCGAACCGATGGCGGCCGCCATGGGCTCCTCGACCAAGAACGCCTCGCGGGCACCCGCCTGCATGGTCGCATCGATCACAGCCCGAGCCTCAACAGCGGTTACCCCGGACGGGACGCAGACCACCACCCGTGGTCCGAACACCGATATACGATGAACCTTGCGTATGAACTCTTTGATCATCATCTGTGTGATATCAAAGTCGGCAATGACGCCATCTTTCATCGGACGAACGGCGATGATATTGCCGGGAGTCCGACCTATCATCTGCTTCGCGTCTTCGCCCACTGCCAATGGCTGCCCCGAGTCGCGCTGAATGGCGACCACGGACGGCTCACTGAGCACAATTCCCTTCCCTTTGACGTATACAAGGGTGTTGGCGGTTCCTAGGTCAATCCCCATATCCTTGCTGAAATACTTAGCGATCATATTGAGCATGCGTGTTGGCCCCCTTCTGCGGCGATAGCTCCTACTTAGGAGAGAACACCGCGCTCCCTAAGACTAACGTATCTTCCATCACCGATAATAATATGATCCAAGAGTTCTATCCCCATCAGTTTGCCCGCTTCACCAAGGCGCCTAGTCACTTCATTGTCCTCTCGGCTGGGTTGCGGGTCGCCACTGGGATGATTATGTACAACGACGATGCTCGCCGCACTGCGGCGCACGGCGATCTTAAACACCTCGCGGGGGTGGACGAGCGACGAATTGAGCGTCCCGGTCGTGGCATAGTCCTTGCCTGCCAACTGATTCTTGCTGTTTAGCGACAGCACCACGAAGACCTCCTGGGTCAGTTGGCGCAGCTCATTGCCAAGGAAAGCCTCGACATCCCTGGGCGTGCGGATAACCAGACCCTGACGCGGTGCCATAGTCATGCGTCGACCGATCTCCACAGCAGCCTTCAACTCACAGATTTTGGCTGTGCCCATTCCTGCTATTGCCTTAAGCTCGGCAAAAGTGGCGTCCGCTAGACCATGGAAGCCGCCAAATTCGGATAGCAGGCGTCTGGCCAGATCCAGCACCGACTCGTGCGCCGAACCAGTACGCAAAATGAGAGCCACCAGTTCCTCATTGCCTAACTGCCGCTCTCCTACTTCGACTAATCGCTCGCGCGGGCGCTCCTCCAGCGGGATATCACGCACCATAATCGCTTCAGTTCGTTGCTTCATCCTCTACCTCTCACAAGATTACGGATTGTGGGTCCGTAGGACACATCATTGCCGCGGCACTAGAGGAGATCCACTCCAAACTCACGCAACATCGTATTCAGCCGTTGGAGTGGCAACCCAACCACATTGAAATAGCAGCCGTCGATCCCCGATATGAACAAACACGCTCTGCCCTGAATGGCGTAAGCGCCAGCCTTGTCCCTGGGTTCACCCGTTGCGATATAGCGCTCTACTTCATCGAGTGAGATGGGGCGCATGGTCACCTGCGTACACTCTGCCGCTACCTGCTTCTGTGCGGAGGACGCATCGATGATGGCAACACCAGTATGGACCTGATGCGTGTGTCCCGATAGCCGCATCAGCATCCGCCGCGCATCAGCTTCATCTTTGGGTTTGCCCATTACCTCGTCACCCAGAGCAACGATGGTATCGGAGCCGATCACCAGACCGTCGGAGTAACGGGCAGCGACCTCTTCGGCCTTGCGCAGGGCCAGGATCTGCACAAGTTCCGCCGGATGCACAGCTCCCTCGACCTCCTCAGAGGCTCGACTTGGATCTACGACAAAATCGGCCCCCACTGAGTGCAGCAGCTCCTGCCGCCGTGGTGAGCCTGACGCGAGGATCAACCGGCGCATGTTACCTCCCTAGGAGCCCATCCAGTCCCTCTTTGGGCTTTGGGCCATCGGACACTTATCAGCCAACCGGTCTCATCGGGCAGTCCCCAGAGGACGAAGAGTCGATACGTACGCGACCGCTACTGTGGCATTCTCTCGCTAACTCAACCTGCGATAGATCAAGACGGCCAAGAGCAGCCCGACCAACGAACCAAGGTTGAAACGCAACAGCATCTTGAAGGTGAGATCGATGACTGATGAGTGGATCACCAGCGGCGATGTATTGCCGATCTCAATGCTTGTGGTCAAGAACGGCAGCCATCTTGATAGGTAACTGCCTAGCCAACTGCCGACAAACAGCCCCAGCAAGATCACCAATATCCATCCCCATATTGAGCCCTGTCTACGTCCTCGGCGCATTGCCATGATCTTCACCCCTCCATATGCGCTCGCGTCAATACACCGCGTTCACGCTATCTGATCTAGAATCATGCTACTCTATAGCGTTCGTAGTTCTGAACGCCCCTATGACCGTGAAACTCTTCTTGGCAGGATCTAGCATCTCCAGTGCCCGCGGACCAGCCAACAGTGGTCACGCAGGGGGCCCGAAAGCTAAACCACACACAATCTCGCTCCGCCCCTAGCGGTTGGCGCTCGGGCTTTATCTAAGTCTACCACTTTTATTGTTTACTAGACAAGCCTTACAGAAGAAACCATATCAGCTGCAGCCACGATCATCCCCCGGCTCCAGAGAAAATGATAGAGAGGGCTGTCTCCAGCCCTCTCTGCGCCATTGTGTATGCACTTATCAGTGTGGATCTACTGGTCTTTGGGCACCTTATGCTCTTCCATGATGATCGCCTTGGTCGGGCACTTAGCCACGCAGACCCCGCAGTTGACACACTTGTCGTAATCGATGACTGCCAGGTTATTCACCACATGGATGGCGTCGTGCGGACAGTTCTTCTGGCAGATGCCACAGGCGATGCAGCCAGGCTTGCATTCGGTCTTGCGGACCATCGGCCCCTTGTCTTTCGAGACGCAGGCTACGTGCACAGCCTTGGATACGGGAGCCATGGACAGAACTGCTTTGGGACACTCAGCTACACACTTCGTGCAGCCCGTGCACTTCTCTTCGTCGATCACCGGCAGTCCCTTGTCGCTCATGGTGATGGCGCCAAAGGGGCAGACGCGGGCACAGTTGCCGAAGCCGACGCAGGCGTAGGTGCAGGACTTGTGACCACCACCGACTAGAACTGCAGCCTTGCAGTCCTGGGGACCATGATAGTCGGAGCGGTCCACACACCCGCCCTGGCAGAGCACCTTAGCGATGCGGCGTTCAACATTAGGATCAACCTTGATCCCCATGATCTCACCGACCTTGGCACCCACCGCAGCCCCACCGACGGGGCAAGCATTGACCGGGACCTCGCCCCGGGCTATGGCTTCGGCTAGACCGGCGCAACCAGGCTTACCGCAGGCACCACAGTTGGCCCCGGGTAGAGCAGCCTTGATCGCCTCGACCCGAGGGTCAGCCTCGACCGCAAACTTCTGAGCAGCGAAGGCCAGCAAACCGCCGAAGGCAGCTCCCATCACACCGAGGCTGATTATGGCGTTAAACATGTCGGAGCACCTCCTAACTAACGAATAGCGATTTGAATAGTCCTTGGAAGCCGAAGAAGGCGATGGCCATCAGGCCAGCAGTAATGAAGGCGATGGGGAAACCCCTGAGGGACTTGGGTATATTGGATAGGGCCAGACGTTCGCGCACGCCCGCCATCAAAACGATGGCTAGCAAGAAGCCCAAAGCACCGGCCGTGCCGTTGAGGACGGAATAGAGGAAGCCAAGTTCTTCGCGCATGTTGATGACTGTGACACCGAGCACCGCACAGTTGGTGGTGATAAGAGGCAGGTAAACACCCAGCGCCTGATAGAGTGTCGGGCTGGATTTGAGAATGACCATCTCTACAAACTGCACCAGCGCTGCGATGACCAAGATGAAGGCTACCGTCTGCAGATAGCCCAGCCCTAAGGGATCAAGAACAAGGCGTTGAACCGCCCACGTAACCCCCGAAGAGACGGCCATGACGAAAGTAACCGCCAGGCCCATACCGGTGGCTGTCTCCACCTGCTGGGATACTCCGAGGAAGGGGCAGATGCCCAAGAACCGGGAAAAGATGAAGTTCTGAACGAAAATCCCGCCGATCATTATGGCTAGGAATTGCACCTAATTCTCCTCCTTTATGCTCTTATTTCGAACCGACTTGCTCCTACGCGGCCTTGCGGCTATTAAGGTAGTTCATCGTCCCTAGGATCAAGCCGAGCGTGATGAAGGCACCCGGAGGAAGGATCATGATGATGGCTGGCGAGAAGTTGGGGCCCAAGAGGTTGACGCCGAAGATGCCACCGGTACCCAAGAGTTCACGGATGGAACCGACCAACATCAGAGCCAGCATGTAGCCAAAGCCCATGCCAATACCGTCAGCTGCGGAATGCAGCGGATCGTTTTTGGACGCGAAGCTCTCCGCACGAGCGAGGATAATGCAGTTGACCACGATCAAGGGGATAAAGATGCCCAGCTTGGCATACATGTCGGGGAGATAGGCGTGCATGACAAGATCGACAATGGTAACGAAGGTGGCGATAACCACGACGAAGCATGGAATACGAATCTTGTCTGGGATGATTTTGCGTAGGAGTGATACAAACACATTGGAGCAGGTTAGTACGAAGATAACCGCCAATCCCATCCAGAAGCCGTTTTCGGCCGCGGTGGTGGTAGCCAACGAGGGGCACGTTCCCAACACGAGCCGAAACAGCGGGTTCTCGGCGTAAATACCATTGGTTAGATCTTTGAAGAGACGGTTCATTTTAACACCTCCGCGGAGATCTGCTTAAACAGCCCAAAGGCCTGGTTGACTCCGGAAGTGACGGCGCTGGACGAGATGGTCGCAGCAGTGATCGCTTGGACCTGGTTGGCGTTCGGGGTCTGCTTGACAACCTCCAAGGCCTTGCTGGCCTGCTTGCCGACGAACTGCTGCTGCCACTTCAGATCCATGGTCTTGGCCCCAAGGCCCGGTGTCTCGGCCTGGCTGAGCACTTTCATTCCCAAGACCTTGCCAGTGGTGTCCAGGGCAACCATGGTCCGAATTCGGTCAGCGTAGCCCACCGGAGCGACAACCACAATCATCCCTTGCTTCTTCCCCGCGTTTTCACCGATCCAGACCTCTTGGACATCGGGGAAAGCACTGAGCTTGGCTTGGACCGTAGCTGTAATGTCGTTGAACTTGAGCCCATCGCCGGGCATAACCTGGCCCAGGGCCCCCATCTTCGCTTCCACTTCTTGAGCGGCGATCTTGACAGTAGTCGCCTGGTTGGTTAGGGCGAGTGATCCAGCAGCGACAGCGCTGATCACCATCAAGATGATGCCTAAACGGGTGATATCACGCATGTTTTGCTCGCACCTCCCCGAATTTGCGCGGCATGGTGGCACGCTCGATCAAAGGAGCGGCAATGTTCATGAGCAGAATAGAATACGACACACCTTCGGGATAGCCACCCCAGAGGCGGATCAAGACGGTGATCAGGCCGCAGCCCATGCCGTAGACAAGGCGCCCACGCTTCGTTGCCGGTGATGTGACGTAGTCAGTTGCCATGTAGAAGGCGCCAAGGAACAGACCGCCTGCCAAGATATGATACAGGCCGCTGTCTAGGCCCTTGCCACCAAAGATGGTGGTAAGCACAAAGACGGTGCCGATAAAGCCAGTGGGAATGCGCCAATCGATCAGGCCTTTGTAGAGAAGGTAGATCCCACCAATAGCCAAAGCGATGACGGACGTCTCACCGATGCTACCACCGCGCAGGCCTAGAAACATCTGCATGAAGCTAGGCGTTGCCGTAGCGGCCGCCTCAACTCCTTTGGCAATCGCCAGCGGGGTTGCAGTAGTTGCGCCGTCAGCCAGAGGCGCGCTAAACACGGTCATGAAACTTGGCCATGCGGCCAGTAGCGCTGCGCGGGCGGCCAGAGCGGGGTTCATGAAGTTGTGACCCAGCCCACCAAAGCAGTGTTTGACGATGGCGATGGCAAAGACCGCACCCACCGCGGGCAGCCAGAACGGGACTGCCGGTGGGAGGTTGAAGGCCAACAACAACCCTGTTAACGCGGCGCTCCAGTCAGAGATGGTAATCGGTTTGCCCATCAACTTCTGAATGGCGGCCTCGGTCGCGACGCTCGCCGCTATCGTGATAGCCACGATCATGAGAGCGCGTAGACCAAAGTAATAGGTTCCAGCCAGCAGGGCCGGGATAAGCGCTAGGAACACCCCACGCATGGCGCCAACCACAGTATTGGTCGAGCGGATGTGAGGGGGTGCTGAGACTACAAATCGATGCTCGGACAACGCGTTTCGCCTCCTTTTAGCGGAGTCATGAGTCATATTATGGGAGCCATGAGTCAGTATGACTTATGACCAATGACCAATGACTGGTGGTTTATGACTTCTTCGGTTGGTTCTTCGCCCGACGGGCCATGATCTCTGCCTTGCCCATCCGGATGTAATGGATCAATGGGATCTTCGCCGGGCAGACATAGACGCAGCCTGCGCACTCACGGCAGTCGAGTACATTGGCCTTCTCCGCGGCTTCGAACATCCCTTGCTTCGAGTAGCTGGCCATGTAGAGTGGCATGAGGAAACATGGGCAGACCTCAACACAGCGACCACAGCGGATGCAATCACTGGGGAGCGCATCTTTGGCTTCATCAGCGGTGAAGACCAAGATGCCGGAGGCGCTCTTGATCACCGGGACATCGCTGGTATACTGTGCCATACCGGTCATGGGGCCGCCCTTGAGCAGCTTGCCAGGCTGGCCCTTGAAACCACCAGCCGCCTCGATAACATGCGTGAACAGGGTTCCGAGGCGAACCATGAAGTTGCCAGGGTTCTGAATCCCACTCCCATCAATGGTGACCGGACGTTCGATCAGGGGCATCCCGGTCCGAATAGCGCGGCCGATCGCCCAGGCAGTGGTAACGTTATTGATCAGGGCGCCAACATCCCACGGCAGACCGCCGGACGGTACCTCGCGCTTCGAGACAGCCCAGATAATCTGACGCTCTTCCCCCTGGGGGTACTTGACGTCGAGTGGAACGACCTCGATCTGACTGTCGCCGTTGAGCCGCTCGTTGAGCTTTTCAATGGCATCCAACTTGTTGACCTCAACCGCGATATAGCCCTTTTGTGCTCCGATGGCCTTTATTAGGCCCTTAAGGCCCAAGATGATGTCATCCGGCTGTTCCAGCATCATGCGGTGGTCACAGCTCAAGTAAGGCTCGCATTCGGCACCGTTGAGCACGACAAAGTCAATCTTCTTGCCAGCGGGGATATTGAGCTTCATGTGGGTCGGGAACGCAGCGCCACCGAGGCCCACGATCCCCGCATCACGAGTGAGTTGCCGGATCTGTTCCGGAGTGAGATTAGCTAGGTCGCCAGCTGGCTTGATCCCTTCATACAAGGTGTCCTGTCCATCATTCTCGATGATGATCGAGTTCACTACTTTGCCGTCGGGATGGGCATGGGGCTCGATGGCGACTACCTTGCCAGAGACGGATGAATGAATAGGGGCGCTCACTGGTGCTTCGCTGTCCGCGATCTTCTGTCCGAGCTTAACCAGGTCGCCAACCTTCACCAACGGGCTGCAAGGAGCACCGATATGCTGTTGGATGGGTAGAACCACCCGCTGCGGTGCTGGGAGCGCCTGCAAGGGTGACTGGGCGGTGCCTTTGGCATGTGGCGGATGAATACCACCACGGAAGGTTCTCGTCTGCATCGTCTTCACCTCTCCATTAACTGTCACTACTATGAATTGTTCCACAGCTGAAAAAAGGAGTCAACTCGTTCCATCTGCTATCCACCTGGGGTTAGGCTCGTCACATCACCCCTTGAAGCTGAGACATCATCCCATGGATACCAACAGGAAACTGCACGACGCGCCCGCCCGGTCTAGACCAAGACCCGGCGAACTGGACGTACAGTCTCCAAAACCGAAGTTATGAACAAAGAATGAACCACCGGCAACATAGGAGAATTCCATGGTCGGAACTATTCCCCTTCTCGAAACCACTTAAATATTTATTTCACTAATGACACTACTCCTGTATTCTCATTAACTGATATATTTCTCCAAACGAACTGACGGGCTGCACGCATCGGATGCAGCCCGTCAGTCCTATCGGTCTAGTCCTTCTGCCTTAGGCAGGTCAGATCGTTTCCTGTTCCGCATCCACGTGCGGGCGTGGATATTTGTCACGTCCGGAGTAATGGGTGTGGAGCAGATGATGGGACTTCTCGCCCAGCGGCTTGCCAAGGTAGTCAGCATACAGCGCTTGAACTGCTGGGTTCTCATGGGATTTTCTCAGGTCCATCCGCTGATCCTCACGATAGATCGCGCCCATCCGCTTTTGACGAATATCAAGGTTGGTCGGGATCGGCTGCCCACCACCACCGATGCAACCACCGGGACAAGCCATAATCTCAATGAAGTGATAGTCAGCCTTACCGTCTCGAATGGCTTCCAGAAGCTTGCGTGCATTGCTCAGGCTGTGCGCCGCAGCGACCTTAAGCGTCAGCCCGTTAAGCTCTACCGAGGCTTCCTTGATCCCTTCAAGGCCACGCACCTCGGTGAAGTCAAGTTTCTTCAGTTCTTGCTTGGTCACGACCTCATAGGCAGTACGCAGTGCCGCTTCCATGACCCCGCCTGTCGCCCCGAAGATCACCGCGGCGCCGGTCGAGATGCCAAGCGGAGCATCAAACTCTTGATCCGTGAGCGACTTGAAGTCAATCCCTGCCTCGCGGATCATGCGCCCCAGCTCGCGAGTGGTTAGCACCACATCGACATCCTTGTAACCAGACGCTGTCATCTCTGGGCGCTCGATCTCAAACTTCTTGGCAGTGCACGGCATCACTGAGACCACTACGATATCCTTGGGATCGATCCCCTGCTTCTGGGCGTAGTAGGTCTTAGCCAGAGCGCCAAACATCTCGTGTGGAGATTTGCAGGTGGAGAGGTGTCCGAGGAGTTCAGGATAGAAGTGCTCGATGAACTTGATCCAGCCGGGGCTGCATGAGGTGATCATGGGCAGCTGGCCGCCGTGGTTCAACCGCTCCAGCAGCTCGCTTGCCTCTTCCATAATGGTCAGATCGGCAGCGAAATCCGTGTCGAAGACCTGATCGAAACCGAGGCGCCGCAGGGCTGCAACCAACTTACCAGTGACTAAGCTCCCCGGCTCCATGCCGAGTTCTTCACCGATGGCAACACGAATGGCTGGTGCTACCTCGACCATCACATGCTTCTTGGCGTCGGCTAGCGCCCTCCAGACCTCCCCAGTTTGGTCACGCTCAGTCAGCGCCCCGGTCGGGCAGACCAAGACACATTGCCCGCACAGGGCACAAGCGACTTCACTGAGCTTCGCATTCATGGTCGGGGCGACAACAGTATCAAAGCCCCGCTCCACTAAGCCCAAGGCATGCACCCCTTGCACCTTGGAACAGACCGTGATGCAGCGCCGGCAGAGCACGCACTTCTCAGGATCCCGGACGATAGATGGAGTCGACTCGTCTTTGGCGTGACGATTGCGCTCGCCCGTAAAACGGACCTGACGGATTCCTAGGTCCTGGCTCAACTTCTGCAACTCACAGTTGAGGTTGCGTGCACACTGCAGGCAGTCCTGCGGATGGTTGGAGAGCAGTAGTTCCACGGTGGTTTTACGGGCCTCACGAACGGCAGGAGAGTTGGTCTTAACCACCATCCCCTCGCCGACAGGAAAGACGCAGGCCGCCTGCAGCGCACGCAGTCCTTGGATCTCTACCAGGCAAACTCGACAAGCCCCGATCGCCTGCACATCCTTCAGATAGCACAAAGTGGGGATATGAATCCCGACTTGTTTGGCGGCTTCCAAGACACATGTCCCGGCAGCGACGCTAACAGGCTGACCATCGATGGTCAGATTGATCTTCTTCGTTTCCATGGTTGTCACGCTCCTTTAGGTGCTATCGCTTTTCAATGGCCTTAAACGGACACTTCTCCAAGCAGGCGCCGCACTTGATGCATTTGTCGCGGTCGATGGAGTAGGCCGATTTCGGCCGTCCTGAGATAGCATCCACAGGGCAGACGCGAGCGCAGAGACCACACCCACGGCACTTTTCGGCTAAGATACTGTAGCGTACCAGCGCCTGACAAGCCTTGGCTGGGCATCGTTTTTCACGAATATGGGCTTCATATTCATGACGGAAATGACGCATGGTGGACAGCACGGGGCTGGGAGCACCTTGGCCAAGACCGCACAGTGAGGACGCCCTGATGTTCTTTGCCAGGTCTTCCAGGCGCTCGATATCGCCTTCCTGACCCTCGCCCTTGGTGATCCGTTGCAGGATCTCTAGCATGCGCTTCGTCCCGATCCGGCATGGCGGGCATTTGCCGCAGCTCTCGTCCTGCGTGAAGTCGAGGAAGTAGCGGGCGATGTCCACCATGCAGGTCTCCTCATCCATGACGATGAGGCCGCCAGAGCCCATCATCGAACCAGCCTGAAGCAACGTCTCATACTCCATCTTGATATCGAGCATCTCAGCCGTTAGGCATCCACCTGACGGACCACCAGTCTGCGCAGCCTTAAATGCCTTGCCGTCAGGGATACCTCCGCAGATATCATAGATGATCTGACGCAGTGTCGTCCCCATCGGAACTTCCACCAGACCGGTGGTAACGATATCGCCGGCCACAGCGAACACCTTGGTCCCCTTGCTGCGTTCTGTGCCGATCGTGTTGAACCATTCAGCCCCTCTGAGGATTATCGGGCAGATATTGGCATACGTCTCGACGTTGTTATTCAGTGTCGGCTTGGCCCAGAGGCCTGCATTGGCGGGGTATGGCGGCCTAGGCTGCGGTTCACCGCGCTTGCCTTCGATCGATGCGATCAAAGCCGTCTCTTCACCGCAGACGAACGCTCCTGCACCCACGCGGATGTCTAGGTCGAAGTCAAAATCGTAGCCCAGGATCTTCTTGCCCAGGAAACCAGACTCCCTAGCCTTCTTGATCGCAGCACCCAGACGCTGGACTGCGAGTGGATACTCGGCACGGACATAGACATAGCCCTGTTGGGAGCCGACTGTATATCCAGCGATGATCATCGCCTCAATAACACTGTGAGGGTCCCCTTCCAGGACACTGCGGTCCATGAAGGCACCCGGATCGCCTTCGTCAGCGTTGCAGACGACATACTTGAGCTCGCCAGCCGCCTTGCGGGCAAACTCCCACTTTACCCCAGTGGGGAACCCAGCGCCCCCACGACCGCGGAGTCCGGAGCGTTTCAGAGTATCGATGACTTGCTCGGGCGTCATCTCGCCTAAGACCTTCGCCAGCGCACCATACCCGTCCCTCGCGATGTACTCCTCGATGGAGTCGGGATTGATCACGCCCGTATTGCGCAGGGCAATACGTGTCTGCCCTTTGAAGAAGCCGATATCTTCCATCCGAGGTGTAGGCTGCTCGTGCAACGGTTCCTTGTGGAGCAGGTGCTCCACCATATGCCCCTTCAGCAGGTGCTGCTCGACAATCTCACGCGCGTCCTGCGGCCGGACCTTGCGATAGAAGATACCTTCGGGATAAACGACGACCACAGGCCCCAGATCACAAGTTCCAATACATCCAGTTTCCACCAGTTTGATCTCGTTCTCCAGGCCATTGTCTGCCAAAGCCTCTACCATAGCTTGCTTGACCGCCTGGCATCCAGATGATACACACCCCGCCCCAGCACAGACGAGGACGTGGGCACGATAGATCTCCATGAGTCTGACCTCCCCCAATTACGAGCCATCAGCCCACAGCCCGCAGCCATCAGAAGAGTCGGGGCTGTGCGATCTTTCGAGTTACAAGCTGAACAGTGGCTCGTTATTATCTACGTTATCCATCAACTGTTCACTAGGCGAGTTGCCCTTCTCTGCGCCTTCAGCAGGACGTTCCGTGCAATCTTCTGCGGGCCGCGGGCTGCTGGCTGTTGGCGCAGTGAGGTTCACCTCACTGCTACTACCCATTCTCCGGTCACTTGGTCATTGACCACATGCCGGACGACAATCTGGCAAGCACGTTCGGCAGTGACGTGACCATACGTCACCCTGGGCTGATTAGGCTTGATCACCTCGACAACGGGTTCGCGCTCACAAAGTCCGATGCAGTCGGACTGCGTTACTGTCACATCTTGTAGGCCACGCTTACGAACCTCATCCCTAATCGCAGCCAGGGTATCGAGAGCCCCCGCAGCCTTGCCGCAGTCGCCCATGGCGACTATGATACGCGTACCGTCCAACGGTTCACGCAGTCGGACCTGGCCTTTAGCAGCCTCGCTCATCTTCAGTGGATCGTCCATCGGCGTCATACTCCCACCTCCAAAGGTCTCCGTTTGCCTCAATCGCGATACCCCAGCCCGAGCCCGATCATCCCCAATGGATGGCCTGGATGGGTGCGGATTCCCCCGATGGGCTGACGCTAGTGGCTCAACGCCTACTCGTATTTTGCCAAGATCTCCGCAAGCTTGCTAGGTGTCAGGCGGCCGTAGACGTCATCATTGATGGTCATCACGGGGGCAAGACCGCAGGCTCCAATGCACCGCGTGACCTCGATGGTAAAGCGGCCATCCTCCGTGGTCTCAGTAGGCTTAACCTTAAGCTGCTTCTCAAGCTCGGCCACGACCTGAGCTGCACCTTTGACGTAACAGGCAGTTCCCATACAGACGCTGATCCTGTGTTTGCCGCGGGGCTTCAGCGAAAAAAGTGAGTAAAAGGTCACCACGCCATAGACCTCACTTGCTGGAATGTCCAGCCCCTCAGCAACTATCTGGATGACGTCCTCAGGAAGATAGCCAAACAGCTGTTGAGCCTCGTGAAGGACCATGATCAATGACCCAGGGGTTTCCTTGCGCTCCGTGATGACCTCCTGGAGCTTTTCGTAGCGTGGATCCACTGTGGGATTGCCGCAGGCACATTTGCAGACCGCCATAGTAACTGAGCCTCCTTTGAATCTCTTGGACTAGTCAGTGCATCACTTCACAAACCCTATACTTCCTATATCCACAGGCCGCGCGCGGCCAAGTGTCCGTGCAATTTGTCCATAAGTCAACCACTCATTCAGGTCCAGGTCACGTACATATGGGTGGGGTGCTGGATTAGGCCGTTTTTCATTGGCATGTTGTCAGAGAGATCAGCTCTTCTTGATCAGTGATTAAGACAACTAAGTCCACCCATACAGAATCTAGTGAATAAATTCACTATCGCCGCAATTATAGCACATGTACTGTCTACCAACAATCGTCTACGTGAAATGTGTCACAATTCACATTTATTGCATACCACAATTGACACAAGTCGCCTTCTCTGCCCCTCTAGCTCGCACATTAGCCTCGCAGTAGAACAGACCAATCATCGCTGCAGTGCGATGATTGGTCTGTTTCGCTGTGGAGAACGCTGCTACATACTCATGGCGCTGTAGATGGCCTGAAGGTCTGAGAGAATCCGTGTCAGTTCGACCTGTGCACTCCCCCAACCGGTCAGGTCGCCAAGGTTGCGCCCTGCCTGGTGGGCCAGGTGGGTTTTAAAGTCTGCTATAAGTTTGGCCCAGTCGGTGGTCAGGGTGCTCTGAACCGACGGGAGCTGAACCTGTTCCAGCTTCGTGACCCGATCGGCTAGGGCAGCAATACTCTTCTGCCATGTGGGCTGATCGACACTCTTGGCGTAGAGTTGATCTGACGCCTGAAGCAGCTTGGCCGCGATATCGGCAGCATCTATCAGCAACGTGCCCAGGACCTTCACCAAGTCAGCCTCGGTCCCTTGATAGCTCTTCGCAGCCGTCAAGTGAATCTCCCTGGACGCCAGCAGAATATCCTTGTTGCCCTTGGCTTCCAAGCTCGCTTTATATCCCTCAGCGATGCTGCGCTCGGCGAATACGCCGACGCTGACGTGATAGAGATCACGTTTCATCACGCTGGCGGGGAAACCCTGTGCCTTGAGATTATTGGCTAGAGTGGTGGCATTACTCTCCTGAGCAAAGGCGCCCATCTGCACCTGTCCATATAAGACACTGGGCAGTGTGGGTGTCACTTTGACTGTCGATGCTGGCACAGTGGCACTGGGGTCAGTCTTGGCGGTGGGGGGAGTGGTAGCAGTCGGCGGCGTCGTGCCGGTGTTTGGCTGAACCGCCACAGAACCCGGTTGCTTGGTAGCCGGATCGCGGTCAGCAAACGATGCGATCAGGAACCCACTGAGGAAGTAGCCGGTCCCAATGGCGAGGGTAGTGATGAGGAGCAGCACTAGGATCACTGACGTCGCTGGGCTGGTCTTTCTACTTCTGCTTCTTCGCATGTGCATCCTCCTGACCGTTTGACCAACAGCCCACGGCAGCGACTGCTGGCTTACGTCATATTGCCTAATCCTCTTCGCTTCTGTTTGGGGCCGCGACTTGGGCTTGGTGCAGCTTAGCGTTGTACCTTGCTGATTAAGCTCTGATAGCGGCTCCAGTCGTATGAAGGATGGTATCCGGACACGATCTCTCGCGCCACCGCTCCGCCATCAGCGAGGAGATCAATAATAGTGCCGACTACCGCTTTCGCAGGTTCTAGATATGCCTGTTCGGGGTTCGTGATGGCGAAGTGCACCGAATGCATCTCACCAACGCAGCCACCCGTCCAGAGCACTGTTACAGGAATGCGTGCCGCCAGGACCCCCAGATCGCTGAAGCCGATCGGGGCTGTGCTCTGATCTCCGCTCACATTGATTGCTCCACATCTATGACGTTTCACTAAGCTCGTGAGTTCCGGATGGTCGCCGCACGAGAAGTAGACTGGTTCGTCGCGGACGGTAATCCCTGCGTGCAGTTGAGCAGCTGCAGTGATCAGCCGGTGGTTGATGCTGAGATTGGCAGCGGCTAGCCGCTCCGGATCCTGGTGAGCAATCAGGCACCCGAGCAGTCCGCCGCCGTGTTGGAGCTGATCGTAGCTGATCGACTCCGACAACAGCTGATAGTGATGCAGACTCTCATGCAGGATAGGCCAGAGCGTGTTGGTGAGGACCAGATCGGCGACCTCACCGGGGCGATGCTGCTGCCGCGCGACCCACTTGAGTAGACAGGAGCCTCCTGATAGTCCTACAGGGAGGCTAGGATGACTCCCGGCATGGACGGCCAGAGCCACGTCCAGATCATCGAAGGCCCCTAAGTGAGCAAGCTCCATCTTGCCAGTGAGATAGCGGATCTCCCTGCGTATCTTGCGAGCCAGGCGTTCTGCCGGATCACTGATCTCTTCGGCGGGTGTCGCCCAAAACACGACCGATCCGGCGAGGTGCTGCATGGCACCGCTACGAGCGAGTGCAGCCATCACAGCCAGCATGACCACCATCTGGAGATGATGCCCGCAAGCATGTGTAGCCCCGGTCAGACGGTCCGCGTCGCGCGCATCGGGAAGCCAGAGCGCATCCATATCGGCCAGCAAGCCCACCCGGGGCCCGGGCAGATGCCCGTCCAAAGCCGCTCGCACCCCGGTCAGCGCCCACCCATTCTCAGGCTCGATGCCGAGAGCTCTCAGGGTCAGCGTAAGGCGCTGGGCTGTACGGGTCTCGTCGTAGCCCAGTTCAGGCACCCGTGCCAGTTCGTTGCCAATCGCAACCCACTGGGATAGATAGCGTTCCAGGATGTGGAAGCACTCATTCTTCAACGCTTCAACCATAAACGCCCTCCTGATCTCTTCCCGTTTCCCTTTTCTGCAAGCAAAGAGGCATTTCCTGCCCTAGGCAGGAAATGCCTCTGAAGTCTGTAGGGGCCGGTGTAGCCTCGCAGCCATGCTGCGATGGTCTGCCGGCCCGCGGGGCGCCAACAGGC
>CAYOCI010000021.1:38444-46479 GCA_964402415.1 uncultured Clostridia bacterium | reverse complement strand
CCGTCTATACTGGCAGGAGGGGATGCAGATGACCAGAGCACGCAGGCGGGTAATAAGTGAGTTGTTGAGCATTGTCTTCTTTTTTCTGATCATGATCGGTGCCGCCATGTTAGCCGAAAACGTCGAAAAAACGGTCAGCCAGCATCCCGAAGTGGTCATCTCATCGGCGGCGAGCAAGTCGTTTTGAGGCTTAGGTAGGCTCACGCTTGGACGCCTTTGACAGCCGTCTGATCACAACATAGCGCATTAACGCCGCCCATCTGGGCGGCGTTCTGTCTTGTCCGGAGAAAGTACTTCGCTGGTGGAAGGAAATGGAGACCAGGGTGACGAAATGCGTACAGGTACTGGTCGCCCAGTCCGGGATGAAGCCCTGGGACACTGCGCTCCCGATCATCCTCACTAGGGACTAGGGACTCGGGACCAGGGACTTTCATATGAACGAGGTGTACTATGGTAAGGTCCATACGACAGATAGGCAGCGAGCAGGAGTTCCTCGACTATGGGCGTCTGCAGGTCAGCGCCTATCCAGCCTTTCCAGTGCCCGCCGAAACCTCGGCCCAGCGAGCCCGTGAGTTGGCGGAGAAAGATCCTAGCTCTTCTTTCTGGGGAGCCTTTGAGGAAGAGCAGCTGCTAGGCTGCATGCGCCTCTTGGACTTCAGCATGAACTACTTCGGAACCATGATCCCCGCTGGTGGGGTCGGCTCAGTTGCCGTTGACCTGCTCCACAAGAAGCAACGCGTGGCCTATGATCTGATTCAGTTCTTCCTTGACCACTATGAACAGAATGGCAGCCAGCTTGCCATACTCTACCCCTTCCGCCCCGACTTCTACCACAAGATGGGCTTTGGCTATGGGCAGAAGGGCAACCTCTACTCCTTCACCCCCGCCAGCCTGCCGCACACCAAGTCGCGACGGGAGATGGTCTACCTCAACCAGGATGACCTGCCTCTGCTGACGGAATTCTGCGGCGAGTATGTGGCCAAACACCATGGCTACTGTATGAAGAGCCAATACGAGCTCGAGTCCATGGTCAAGACACACGGTGTCAATCGAACGCTGGTCGGCTATAAGGCCGACGGCAAACTCAAGGGCTACATCGCCTTTGGCTTCGCCCGCGCCCACGAGACCAACTTTACTAAGAACAACCTCAATATCCGCGAATGGCTCTGGGACGGACAGGATGCCTTGGCCGCTTGCTGTTCCTTCCTCAATGAACAGGCGGATCAGATCAACCGCATCACCTTCTCGACCCAGGACCCCGAGTTCCACCTGCTTCTTGGTGATGTGCGCAATGGTACGGACAACCTGATCCGGCCTGTCTATCACGAGACTAATACCGCCGGTGTCGGTCTGATGTATCGGATCATCTCGGTCGAACGCTTCTTTAGGCAGGTCGCCACGGCCCGAGACTATGCTGGCATGACGGCGAACGTTGAGCTGCAGGTGACCGATACCTTCCGACCTGCCAATAGTGGCAGCTACCACCTGTCGTTCGAGCAAGGACAGCTCAGCGTGCAAGATCGGCCACTGCCGAGCCCAATAATGATGAAGATCGATGTCGCCGAGCTCTCCTCACTGATGGTCGGCAGTGTTGATATCAACGCCCTTTACCGGTTTGGCAAGGTGCAGCTTGACGCGCGGTATGTGGCGACGCTGCAGAGACTGCTTGCCACGGTCGAGAAACCGATCTGCATTACGTCGTTTTAGCACCTTCGACCGCGGTCAGGCGGTAGGGGTCGATCCGGACGCGGATGCAAGGCACCGCGTCCACGCCGACCGAAGTCACAACTAGCGCCGGATAGGCGCGGTGTCGACAGCGGCTTGAATGAGCCGCGTAAGACAGTTGTGACGGAGGATGTGGCGGTTGTCTGCCGCTAGAGCAGATCGACCCGGAAGAGGGCGGCGTGTCCGCCCTCTCTCCATATCCCGAAACATCTCTGTAGACGAAGGAATGGTCGCCCCCGATCACGAAATCCCAGCCATACGACTTCACAAACAGGAGGAATCGACATGGCTTTGGTGTACGGATGCATCACCCCTCATGGCGGTCCGGTGATCGGCGAGATCGCCGGGGATCAGTTCGAGAACTTCAAGCCCACCCGCGACGGTCTGGAAACCTTGGGCATACGGATGAAGGCCCATCAGCCGGATACCATCATCATCTTGACACCCCACGGTCTGCGGCTGAAAGGCCATATCGCCATCTATACTTGTGAATACTCCGGTGGCTCCATGAGTGGTGGCGGGCATACTGTCGAGACCCGCTTCGCCTGCGACAAGGAGATGGCTCTGCAGATCTTGGCCGAGACCGAGGCGGCCCAGATTCCTGTGGTGGGCTGCAACTACGGTGCCCTTTCGGGTCCGGCCTCTCATATCGAGATGGATTGGGGGACGATGATCCCGCTCTGGTTCATGGGTGCCAAGGATGAGGTCAAGCCCAAGATCGTCGTCATCGGTCCCACCCGCGAGATTCCTCTGGACCAGCTGGTTACCTTTGGCGAGATCATCGCCAAAGTCGCCGAACAGAGCGGCAAGCGGGTGGCGCTGGTCGCCAGCGCTGACCAAGGTCACGCCCACGATCCCCATAGCGTCTATGGCTACGATCCCGCTGCTGCCCAGTATGATGAGCAGATCGTCCAGATCGTCAAAGAGGACCGCCTGGCGGACCTTCTTACCATGGATCTGGCCTTCGTCGATCACGCCAAGCCCGATAGCCTCTGGCAGATGCTGATCCTGCACGGGGCCACCAAGATCGTGCCCATGAAGGGCGAATTCATCTCATACCAGGTGCCCACCTATTTCGGTATGATGGTGGCAGGATATGAACCGGAGAAGTGAGCTTGTCCTGGTTGCCGCACGGACCCTGATCTACATCACTTTTGTCCTTGTCTTGAGGGGCGGTTTGGGGCGTCAAATTACGGCTTTTGGCTGAGACTGCTGGTCAGGGTGGGTTGGATACCGGCTGTACAGGCTGGGCTAGCAGCGGTGCGTGGTCGTTTATCAACGGGTCCTGATACGGTCCCTAAGACGGCGTCGGTCTGCAGTCGCTTCGTGGGCGGTGTGACTTATCATCTCTTCGCACAGGTCACCTCGTATCTATTGATCATCCTGGGAGTGTCCTTGCGTCTGATCGATGATGGCTTCTTCTATGGAACATGCATCTTATTTGGTCTAGTTCAGTTTCTTGGGTTACTACCCTTGGCGATTAGTTGGCGTAGCCAACACAAGGCAACGCTCGCGGGTGCCATCACGGCGAGCGTCGTTGTGCTCATGCTGAACATCATGCTGCCGTTGATTAGTCCCCATGATTACATCTGAGGTTGGTATATTTCGAGACAACTGTGGCCCGGCCCGCGACGGCTGGGCCTTCACTATGTACCAATTGCCGAGCGGACAAGTAGGGTATTGACGCCCATAGCAACCAGGCGTAAACTAACATATGAACAGTTGCTCATACATAAGAATGAGACAGGGTGGGATTGCGGTGAGTGTGGAACAGGAACGTTGTGAGATAACCTGCATTCATGAAGACAGTATTAGGAAGGTGAGGGAGCAGCTCTTACCGCCGAACACAGTGGAGATGATGGCCGAGACGTTCAAGGCCATGGGCGATCCGACACGTATCAGCATCATCCATGCCTTATCCGTCAGTGAGATGTGTGTCTGTGATCTCGCCGCGGTTCTCGAGATGACCCAGTCGGCAGTCTCGCATCAGTTGCGTGTGTTACGCAATCTGAGACTAGTCAAAAACCGTAAGGATGGTAAGGTCGTGTACTACTCGCTTGATGACGACCACATTATCCGTCTGTTTGCCCAAGGGTTGGAACACGTACAGCATCAATAATAGCCAACAGCCATCAGCCCGCAGCCCACAGTAGAGACATAGGTGGTTTCTGCCTAACGTGTCCGTCGCGTGCGAGCATGTAGTGGCGCGGCCGAATAGGTGCCTGCGTTTCACTTCGGGTGCTTGGTTACCGTCAGATCACTGCAGGCCGCGGGCCGTGGGCTGCGTGCGTATAGACGACAGAGAGAAGGGGAGAGCAGTGACCGAGATAGAGCGCGCTCGCGAGGATAGCGGTGCGGTTGCCTTGTGCGGATGTGGCAAGGACCATCAGCACGACGAAGCCCATGCCGACGAACACGACCACAACCATGACCACGATCATGAACACCAGGACCATAGCCACGATCAGCATCCCCATACCCATGATCACAGTGATAGCGTTGAACATGGCGATCATGACCATAACCATGATCATTCGCACGGCCTCGCCTGCAATTGCGGAGATGACCATGCGGATACCCACGAACACGGAGAAGGGGCAGCGACAGCCGTCGCCCTGCCGATCCCAAGTACTGCTCCCGTACGCTATGAACTACTCATAGCGGGCTTGGACTGCCCCGACTGTGCGGCCAAGCTGGCCAAGGGATTGGGTCAGCTCCCTGGTGTGCAGCGTGCCCAGGTGGTCTACGCCACGGGCAAGGCCTACCTCGAGGTCGCTGAAGTGGGCTTCGAGCCCGACACACTCCCCGCGCGTGTCGCCGAGCGCGGCTACACCCTCACCAGTCAGCGCCGTCTGCATGCAGGGTCGACCTACGTCTATCGCGTCGACGGACTTGACTGCGCTGATTGTGCCGAGAAGGTGCGCAAGCGCGTCAGCCGTATCCCGGGGGTCAGTTCAGCCAACCTCAGCTTTGCTACCGCTAAGCTGACAGTAGTGCAGACGGTGGCTCCCGAGTTGGTGCTCACCGCGGTCGAACAGGCTGGCTACCGAGCCACCTTAGAGGGCGGGGCACAGACCAAGAAGACGACCTTCACCATTACCGGGATGGACTGTGCCGACTGCGCCAAGAAGCTGGAGAACCGGGTCAGCCGACTGCCCGGCGTAAATAAGGCTGAGATCAACTTTGCAGCTGGCAAGATGACCGTTGACTCCGATCTGAGCTCGGAACTCATCCTGAAGGTTGTGGATGAGGCGGGGTATCATGGTGAGGCTGAAGCGGCCCAAGGGGCTCGTGCTACCGAACTGCGCGTCACCGGCCTCGACTGCGCCGATTGCGCCGAGAAGCTGCGTCAGCGCCTGGCCAAGCTCCCAGGGGTCTCCCATGTGGAGCTGAACTTCGGCGCAGGGAAGCTGAGCATCGAGCACAGCGCGCCTCTAGCGACGATCTTGACCACCATCTCCGAGGGCGGCTATCAGGCTGAGCTGACCAGCCGCAATACCGCACCCACTCCTGTGGAGCCCTGGTGGGCCAACCGGCGCACCCAGCTGACCATCATCTCAGGCGCTCTTTCGGGAGCGGGTTTCGTTCTTGAGGCCATGCATTTGGAGACCGCTGCCATTATCAGCTTTCTGCTGGCCATGGTCACCGGCGGCTTCTACGTCGCCCGTAGCGGCTTCTACGCGCTGAAGTCCTTCTCCCTGGATATGAACTTCCTCATGACCATCGCTGCCATCGGCGCCGCCGCCATCGGCCAATGGGACGAGGCCGCCACCGTTGTCTTCCTTTTCTCGTTGGGCAACAGCCTCCAGGCCTACACCATGGATAAGACCCGCCAGTCGATCCGCGCCTTGATGGATCTCTCGCCCAAAGAAGCCCTGATCCGCCGCGGCGGCCACGAGCTGCGCCTGCCGGTGGACGAGGTGATGGTCGGGGACATGATGATCGTCAAGCCGGGTGAGAAAGTGGCCATGGACGGGGTAGTCCTCTCCGGCCATTCGGCCATCAACCAGGCGCCGATCACCGGCGAGTCGATCCCCGTGGACAAGGGCGAGGGCGATGAGGTCTTCGCCGGCACCATTAACCAGCAGGGCGCCCTAGATGTACGGGTCGCGCGCAACGCGGGTGACAATACCCTAGCCCGTATTCTGCATATGGTCGAAGAGGCGCAGGGACAACGGGCGCCGTCGCAGCAGTTCGTCGAGGTCTTCGCCCGCTACTACACTCCGATTGTCACCTTCGGCGCGGTGGCGCTGGCCATCATCCCGCCGCTATTCTTCGCACAGCCGTTCTCCACCTGGTTCTACCGCGCGCTGCAGATGCTGGTTATCTCCTGCCCCTGCGCTCTGGTGATCTCCACCCCAGTCTCCATCGTCAGCGCCATCGGCAACGCATCCAAGCAGGGGATCTTGGTCAAGGGCGGGGCTTACCTAGAGGCCGCTGGTGCGCTAAAGGTGATCGCTTTTGATAAGACCGGAACCCTCACCACCGGTCGCCCAGTGGTGGTTGATGTTCACTCCCTGCGCGGCGAGCGTGAGCAGGTCCTAGCGATCGCCGCCGCTCTGGAGCAGCGCTCCGAGCATCCGCTGGCGCAGGCCATCGTCGCCCATGCCAAACAGGCCGGGGTGAGCATCCCCGCGGTGACCGAGTTCACCGCCGTGGTTGGCAAAGGCGCTACCGGTGAGGTGGCAGGGACAGAATACTGGATCGGCAGCCCGCGCCTGCTCGCCGAGCAGGGGCACGGACTGGTCGAAGCTGAACAGATCATCGCCAAGCTGCAGGAGGAGGGCAAGACCGCCATCCTCTTGGGTGACAGTCAAGGGGTCCTAGGGGTCTTCGGTCTCGCCGACGAGCTGCGTGCCAACGCGCCCAGAGCCCTGGCCCAACTGCGCCGCGCGGGTATCCAGCAGGTCGTCATGCTGACTGGGGACAACCGCGGCACCGCCCAAGCGGTGGCGAAGCAGGCGGGCGTCGACCAGTACCGGGCCGAACTGCTCCCGCAGGATAAGCTCGCGGCAGTCAGGTCGCTGCTCGACCAATACGGACAGGTGGCCATGGTTGGCGACGGGGTCAACGATGCCCCCGCTCTCGCCACCGCCACGGTCGGGATCGCCATGGGGGCGGCAGGGACCGATGCAGCTTTGGAGACCGCGGATATGGCGCTGATGGGCGATGATCTCTCCAAGGTCGCCTACGCCATGGACCTGAGCCGCCGGACGCTCACCATCATCAAGCAGAATATCGTCTTCTCACTGATCACTAAGCTGATCGTCCTGGTACTGGCAGTGGTAGGTTATGCGAACCTCTGGTTGGCCGTCTTTGCTGACACCGGTACCGCACTGATCGTCATCGCCAATGGCATGAGGCTGATGAGGGTGCGACCGCCGGCAGAGCCTGCTGGAGACTAGACCCAAGGCCCAAAACACTAGATCTGAGACACCAGACACCGAGGGCAGACACCAGAGAGACAGGAAGAGCGTAGGACCGGTGAGTCGATCGTAGGGGCGTATTGCATACGCCCGCAGGTCGCCGCCAGGCGACCTAACCGCCACCTGGCCAGCATGGCTGACAGCGCAGCGCACATCGATCGGAGTCGACCTAAGGTGCAGCCGCCGTATGGCGGCATCCTACGACGTCTTACGATCCCCACGCATATCGCATAGTTGCTAATGGCAACACTCCATGATGGAGGTGTTAGTGTGAAGGTATCGAAGGTCTATGATAACCTCTACATGTTTAGTACCTACGAAGCGCATATTGGCTTGGCATTCAACCAGTTTCTACTATTGGGCAAGGAGCCGCTCTTGGTTCACACCGGCAGCCGTCCACACACGCTGGCGTTGATGAACGAACTCCGACGCATCTTAGCTGGTCAGGAGCTAGCCTACGCCTTCATCTCTCACTTTGAGAGCGACGAGTGCGGGGGCTTAGGGGTGCTGACCGAGCATTACCCTGGTGTACGGCCAATATGCTCTGCCGTTACTGCGCGTCAGATAGTCGGGTTTGGCCTCGCTCCTGGACAGGAGCCGGTCGTCAAAGCTCCTGGTGATACCCTGGGGACCGCTGACTACACGCTGCAGTTTATCGGCTACCCATCGGAGATGCACCTTTGGGAAGGGTTACTGGCGTTTGAACAACGGCAGGGCATCCTTTTCTCCAGCGATCTGTTCATCCGCCGCGGCTTCATGGAGAACGTCACCGTTGGTACCACCTGGGCGCATGAGATCAGCATCATCTCCGAAAATCAGATCCCAGGGCCTGCCGCTCGAGCAACCCTGCAGAGGACGCTGGAGACCATGCCGGTCAAGATCGT
>CAYOCI010000021.1:0-38344 GCA_964402415.1 uncultured Clostridia bacterium | reverse complement strand
GAGAGCCCCGTCGGGGGCTCTTTTGTTGTACCTGAGGACCCGAACCACACCCTAGTAGCTGATGCTACTTGGGCGAGTATGGTATAGTATGGAGAGAGCAACTAGGCCATCGTCCCAGAGATGATAGAAGGTGAGATAGTATGCAGCATGTGATCGGTGTTGACCTTGGCGGCACCAAGATCAGCGCCTCGGTCGTCGATGATCAAGGGACCATCATTCAGTCGGCGGTTGTCGCCACCGGAGCCGCGGATGGGCCGCAGGCGGTCATCCAGAGGATGACCGATCTGATCAGGGGCCTGATGCAGGGGCATGAGGTTCAGGCCATCGGCGTGGGAACACCGGGCTATGTCGACGCCAACAAAGGGAAAGTGCTGTTCGTCAGCGATAACCTTCCCGGTTGGTCGGGGACCGAGCTGAAACAGGAGCTGAGCCGACGCTTCACCGTTCCCATCGTGGTCGAGAACGATGCCAACAGCGCCGCGCTCTGTGAGTCCTGGGTGGGAGCGGGGCGTGATCTGGACAGCTTCCTGATGATTACGCTCGGGACCGGTGTCGGCGGAGCACTATACACGCGCAAGACCGGGATCTGGCACGGGCACAGCTGGCGGGGGGCTGAGATCGGCCACTTCATCCTCTACCCCGGCGGGATCGCGTGCAATTGCGGCCAGATCGGTTGCGTCGACCAGTACATATCAGGCACTGCCATCCAGCATGCATATCAGCGGCGCACTGGGGCGGTTCGGGATGCCAGGGCCATCTTCGCCGCGGCGGAGGCGGGCGATCCAGTCTGCACGGAGATCGTGGAGCGCTTTGCCTATGATGTAGCGATCTTCATGACTACGCTCAAGAATATCCTCGATCCCCAGGCCTTTATCGTCGGTGGCGGCCTGATCTACGCCCGCCATCTGTGGTGGGGGCGCGTTCGCCAGCATCTGACTGCCAACTGTATCGGCGGTGAGAGCACCATCATGCTCCCCGCCCAATACCTAAATGATGCCGGCTGCATCGGCGCGGCGAAGGTCGCGCTGGACGCGCTGAGATAAGCCACCAAGGCACCAGTGGATGATGAGGAGTCCACAAGTCCACAAGAACACAAGTCCACATGTAGGAGGAACCGAAGTAATTCTACTGCGGGCTGATGGCTGATGCCTGATGGCTGCAGCGAACGGAGTGAGCGCAAATGTGTTTTGCCATCATTGTTGGCCGCTTGGCCTCGGCCGATGGTTCGGTTATTTTTGGGCATAACGAACAGAACGTGGGCCGTCAACTGATCAATTATCGGCGTATCCCCCGGATCCATCATGAGCCCGGCGATACCATCCGGCTGAAGAACGGCGGAGAGCTCCCTGCTCCCGCCGAGGCCTACTCTTACCTCTGGACTGAGATGCCGGGGATGGAGTTCAGCGACAACTACTTCAATGAGCACGGCGTCGCCATCGCTGGCGATGGCTGCCCCACCCGCGAAGACTCCTACGAGCAGCTCGTAGCCCGCGGCGAGATCACCGATGGCGGGATTGGGTATCTGCTGCCGCGCCTGATCGCCATGCAGGTGCGCACCGCCCGCGAGGGGGTCGCGCTGGCTGGACAACTCATAGACCAGTTTGGCTACAGTGCCACCGGCCGCTCGCTGATCATCGCCGACTCCCGCGAGGCTTGGGTGGTGGCTATCGCCCGCGGTAAACGCTGGCTGGCCAGGCGGGTGGCCGACGACCAGGTGGTGGTGATCGGCAACTCGCACGTGGTGGGCGAAGAGCCTGATCTGGACAATCGCGACCACGTCCTGCATTCTGCTGGGCTGGTGGAGTACGCCACCCAGCGTGGCTGGCATGATCCCGCATCAGGCCGCCCGCTCAGCTTCCTCAGTGCCTTCCGTGCCCCGGCCAATGAGGGGATCATGGAGCAGGTGCACGGCTGTTGTGCACGGCAGTGGCATGCCCAGGGGCTCTTGACCGGGAAGCATGCTCCCCTACCCCCGGGCGGCGAACTGCCCTTCTCAGTTAAGCCGAAGCATCGTCTCTCGGTACAGGATGTGGCGGCAATCCTGCGTAGCCATCTCGATGATACCGAGTATGACTACCGGCGCGAGAACCCCGCTGGATCGCCGCACCACCCTGAGGAGATTATTGACTATAGCTTTGCTCGCACCGCCTGCAATCTCGGCACTCAGGAGAGCGCCATCTTTCATCTGCGCAGTTGGCTGCCGACCGAGATCGGCTGCGTGGTCTGGCGGGCGGCCTCGGTGCCTTGCACCAGCGTCTACACACCGTGGTATTCGTCAGTCGCCGAGACCCCGGCCAACTTCCACACCCCCTGTAGCGTCGAGGAGCAGCTCAGTCTGGAACACCACTTCAACCCAAACCCCGCCGAGACTGAGATCAACGACTACCACGCCTTCTGGCCCTTCTACCGTCTGACCTGGCTGGTCGACGCCGATTATGCTCAGCTTGCTCCGGCCGTACAGGAGAGATGGAACGCCTTCGAGGCGGAAGAGTTCGCCCAAGCGCCAAGTGTGGAAGCCAAGGCGCTGGCACTAATGGGGGAGAGCCCCGCAGACGCGATACGCTACCTAACCGATTACTGCCATGAGCGGGCGCTAGCGGCCGTGGCCACGGTTAGGGAGATGGTGGCTGACTTAGGGGTCTGAGCCTACGGCCACCGCCAATCAGCTGTAATGGGAAGCCTGTGTTAAATTAGGGGTCAGGCCCCTAGGTTAATATGGCTGAGCTTCTGGGTCGTCCCGTTTTGTGTCCGCAGTCTGTTTGCCACTCTTCTGATGCCTGATGCCTGATGGCTTCGGGCTGAAGCCAAGGAGGCCCCTTATGAACCCTCTCATCATCGAGATCTGCATCGACTCCGTGTCGTCCGCCATTGCCGCCCAGGCAGGTGGGGCCGATCGCGTCGAGCTTTGCGCCGACCTGTTCGCAGGCGGCACAACCCCCAGCGCGGGGATGATCGCGCTGGTACGCCGATCGATCCAGATCGGCCTGATGGTCATGATCCGCCCACGCGGTGGCGACTTCTGCTACTCCGATGCGGAGCTCGCGGTCATGAAGCACGATATCCAGGTGGCCAAGGAGCTGGGTGCCGATGGCGTCGTCCTCGGTATCTTGCACGAGGATGGCAGGATCGATATCGAGCGCAGTCGCGAGCTGGTCGAGCTGGCCCGCCCCATGAGCGTCACTTACCATCGCGCCTTTGACATGGCGCTAGAGCCGCTCCAAGCCCTCGAGGACGTGATCGCCACCGGTGCAGACCGTCTGCTGACCTCGGGCCAAGAGCAGACCGCCTACGAGGGGCTGGAACTGATCGCGGAGCTGATTAGAAGGGCCGATGGACGGATCATCGTCTTCCCCGGCGGCGGGGTCACTGAGCGCAATCTAGCCAAGATCCTCGCCGGATCAGGCGCCCGGGAGTGCCATAGCTCGGCACGCGCTGCTGTCCCCAGCCGCATGACCTATCACCGCTCCGGAGTCTACATGGGCGGCGCGCTGAGATCATCGGAGTTCGATCTATCAGTAGCCAACGCGGAGCGTGTGCAGACGTTGCGCCGTATCTGGGAAGATATATAAAAAGAGTGAGAACTGCCATCCGCCGCTTCGAGTGAGCTGATGGCAGTTCTGCTATCATATGGCAATCCGGTGAGAGGTTTAACCCTTTCGTTAACATGCTTAACACTTTCGTTACCTTTGGCCGAAGACGTTCTCCTATAATGATCATAGACAGATGGACAAGGAGAGCGACGAACGATGAATGCCACTCCAGCGATTAGTGAAACCAGACAGGACAGAGCCCGCGCGCGGCGCAAAGGTCGCGCCCGGCTGCTGGTCATCAGCCTCATCGTCTTGCTGAGCCTGGGGTTTCTCGGTGCCGAGATAGTAACAGCGTTTCAGGGTGAGGCTACGCTGCAGCCGCCCGTTCCTCCTGCCGATGGCACTCCCGCTGAACTGATACCCGTTGCCGAGGAGCCGGAGAAGCCGAAACGGTTCAACGTCCTGGTGTTGGGTGTTGATGAACGTCCAGGCGATATCGGGCGCTCCGACGCCATGATACTGGTGTCGATTGGTGAGGAAGGGCAACCGCTGATGATCTCCATCCCTCGTGATACGCGGGTCGAGATTCCGGGTCACGGCTACGACAAGATCAACCACGCCTACGTCTATGGAGGACCAGGGCTGTCGGTGCAGATTGCAAGCGATCTACTCAAGGTCCCGGTAGACGGTTACGTGGCCATCGACTTGGAGATCTTTGCGCGGGCCGTGGATGCGCTGGGTGGAGTGCCGATCAACGTGGAGCAGCGTATGTATTACGAAGATCCTGAACAAGATCTCGTCATCGATCTTCAACCCGGTCAACAGCGGTTGAGCGGAGATAAGGCGATGCAATATGTCCGCTACCGTGCCGATGGCCGTGGTGATCTAGGCCGCGTGGAACGGCAGCAGAAGTTTCTCAAAGCCCTGGCCAAAGAGGCGATGTCTCCGAAGAATATGCTCCGTCTGCCCGCAGTCGCCAAAGAGGTCTTCAACAGCGTCGAGAGCGATATGAGCATGCCCGAACTGCTCAAAGTACTGACAGCGGGGATCAAGACGTATGGCAATGGGATCAACGGTACTGCGCTGCCCGGTCACGCCGACTATATCGACGAGATCAGCTACTACCTCCCCGACCAGACCGCCCTCGACGGGCTGATCAATGAGGTTCTTAACAATTGACGTAGAGAACAAGAACAAAGACGGTCGTCCACCCCGTTGCCGGGGTGGACGACCGTCTTTATCGCCTAAGGCCTAACACTCCGCCTGGAAGGCGTGCCTGAAGTTGACGATGGCGTAAAGCCCTGCCACCGCCAAAACCGCCAAGATGGCCTCGATCGCCCAAACGTTGGTGATTAGCTTGGTCTGATACAGTGCGGCTGATACGTCCATCAGCGCATGGGCCAAAATAGCGTAAAGAAGATAGACCTTCTTGCCACAACGGATGCCGTAGAGCACGATCAGGGAGAAGACGATCTGAAAGACCAGGGCGAAGAGCCGCTCGACCCCGCCGATCAGAAATAGCGCTGGCGGTGTGTTGACCAGGGTATTGAGCATGGCATCGGCCGTCTCTTTGGGAAGTTTGGCAGCCACCTCACCAAACCTGCCCGCATTGACCATGTTGGCCAAGACGAAGGCCTGGATATTGGTCACACCCACCATCAGGATCGCCTCGATCCCACCATGCCCGAGACCGAAGGCGATACCATCTTTCCACTCGGTCTTGCCCTTGAGGAAGGTCTTGTACATCAGGTAACGGCCCACTTCTTCGAAGATGCCAGCCGCCAGGATACCGTAGACGATGGTCAGCAGTATCTTGCCTTCTAGCTTCGGAATTACGACACTGTGGAGCATCTGCTCTAGGATGAGGGCGAAGACCACAAAGGTCGCCGCGCCGATTAGCACTGCTTTGCGCGAGAGCTTCTCTTTGCGGTTTAGGACGTAGTAGACAATGAACGGAGTTAGGATGGCTGCCAGTGTAGAGATGGCTAGGAATGCGATGGAAAGGTTGTTTACTCGCATGGGATAGTTCCTCCTTATGATCAATCCTTACCTACTCTAGCATAGAACCTGGAAAGTCGGGAGAGGCGATGGTCTCGGATTGCGGCTCGACAGGGAAATCGTTGGGTAGGTTCTGGATCGTCTCCCGGTTATACGGGCCCTACCATACGATGTTCCCGACACTAACGGGGTGTATCCGGTCGCAATCCGTATCCTACCCCGGAGTTGACGGAGACCGCTCCTGCACTGAGGTGAGCAGGGGCGGTCCCCGTTTGGTGGTGGTTTACCGCGGGAAAAGGCCATCCTCAGGCGCGCATCGCGACCTAATTCTGTTGGGACGTCTTGACACCCGTGCTAAGGAAGTCTATGATAAGTGTACTAATACAACTAATACACATATGACAGTAGTCCGCATTCATCGCAAGGGGGGATGAACCCTGATTACCATTGATCCACGCAGCAGCACGCCGATCTATGAACAGATCGTCAAGCAGATCAAGGAACTAATCGCCAAAGGGGTCCTGTCGCCAGGGGATAGGCTACCTTCGGTCAGAGAACTGTCTGAGATGGTCATGGCTAATCCGAATACCGTCAGCAAAGCTTACCAGGAACTGGAACGTCAGAAAGCGATCGAGACCCTTAGGGGACGTGGGACCTTCGTGGCCGAGAGCTTTCGTCCGCAACCCGATGATGAAGCTCACGGGCGGGTGAGAGAAGAACTACGCCAAGTGGTGATCGAGGCCTGCTATATGGGTCTCACCCTAGAGGAGATCCAGCGGCTGGTCGGGGAGGTCTACCATGATTTCAAGAGGTGATGAGGGCATGTTGGTGGCAGAAGGGCTGACCAAGCAACTTGGTCAGAGGGATATACTCAAGGACGCTAACCTCACCATCACGAGGAAGAGCATCACCGGCCTGGTCGGGGCCAATGGGGCGGGCAAGACCACGCTTATCAAGTGCTTGGCCGGGGTGTATCGGCCCGAGGCAGGCCAGCTGACCTTGGATGGGCGTGAGGTGTACACGGATACTCAGGCACGCGCACGGATCGGCTATGTGGCCGACCAGAGCGGGCTCATCCTCAACTACACCGCCGCCGAGATGGTCGCTTTCTATGCTGGCGTCTATCCAGCTTTCGATCAACAGCGGTTTGCAGAGTTGAACGATACCTTTGGGCTGAATACCAAACTTGCCGCCCGGGCGCTCTCCAAAGGGCAGAGGACGGTCCTTGCGTTGATGCTGAATCTCAGCATCCGACCGGACTACCTGCTACTCGATGAGCCTGCCGCGGGGCTAGATCCGTTGATCAAGCGTGAGCTCTTCAAGACCATCCTAGGCGAGGTGGAGGAGCGCGAACTGGGTGTGTTGATCTCATCCCATAACCTGGACGATCTCGAACGGTTCTGTGATCAGATCGCCTTCATTGGTCAAGGCCGGTTGCTACAGGTTGGCTCGGTGGATGAGATGAGAGGCTCGCTGCACAAGCTGCAGGTTTCCTTTGTTGGCGAGGCTCCCACTGACCTAGCGAGCTGGGAGGGCGTTCTCTCTGCGGAGAGGGTCGGCAAGTTGGTGACGGTGATCGGCTCGGGCGAACTGGAGCAGCTCAGGGCCAGGCTGTTGGCGGCCGGAGCGGTCCGCGTGGAGCCGATGGCGATGACCTTGGAAGAGATGGTCATCCACCTCATGAAAGGGGAGAAGCGATGATGCTTTACCGAGCTTTTCTGAAACACTATGGGCGCAGGACGTACTGGGTGGCAATGGTGTCCATATATGGCATCGGCTTTATCCTTCTCTGGTCCATGAGCGGTATTGCTGCCGAGCAGTACCGACTGAATCAGTCGTCACCTGGTATGCTGACTGGCGAGGATTGGTTGATGCAAGGCATGGGCCGAATTGAACTGGCACCGGTGGTGATCATACTGGCGCTGTTGGGAGTACAGCTGTTCATCGATGACCGCCAACCGGAGAGTGGCGACCTGATGTACTCGTTGCCGATCAGCCGAGGAAGCATCTTTCTTACCAAATGGCTCACGGGTGTGATGGTCATTGGCGTCAGTTATATTTTGCTAATGCTGCGGTTTCGTCAGCTGTATACCAGCTATGGGCACTTGACCAGCACCCCATTTGGAGTAGTCATCCAGTTCGTGATGGCGCTGACTTTGACGAGTATCCTGCTCCTCACCATCCTGCTCCTGGTGCACACGCAATTTGGTCAGGCCCTGGTCGCAGGAGGCATCGGCAGTCTGTTGATTCTTGGCTATAGCCTAGCAACCACGCTTGTCAGCAACCTGATCTGGTACAACACTGGTCTCCCATACGATCACCCCTTCATTACGTGGTTGATGAGAGTAAAACACTTCAGGCTTAATGACCTGTTCATGCCAGACCTCTTGTCCAATGAACACGGCCAACTCATGTACGTCTACCAGCGTTGGGGAGCAATGGTCATCGTGTTGGCGCTTGGGATCGGGCTGACCTATTGGCTCGGCCATCTCGCCTACACGCAGGGCAGAGCGGAGCGCCGTGGGGAACTGTTCATCTTTCCAGCGCTCAGGCCCATCTTCCTGTGGGTCACTGCTCTGGGGATTGGTTTAGCGATGGCCTATTGGACCACCAGCCCAGGGTTGGGTCACAACATCCTGCGCCTCGACCTGTTGTTTCTAGTCGGCACCATCTGGAGCTACTTCCTGCTGAACAAAGCACTGCGTGCGGTGGGGCGAGGAGCGTAGATGACAAACAACTGAAGATCGGGGTCTGACCCCGATCTTCAGTTGTTTGTGCGCTCTTTGTCATCCACGCGGCAGCCTTAGCAAACGCAGGAAGCTAAGCAGAAATCTCGGTAGGTCGCGGCGTTCGCCGTAGTAGCTGCGGAAGAGGCTCTGCAGGAGAGCGTACTTACCCCGGTAAGGGTACCACTGCAGCTCGGTGAGCTGACGCCCGCGGGAGACCATGACCGACTTCTCATGGCAGAAGCTGCGCAGACCGATCTCGCCATGGTAGCGGCCCCAGCCGCTCTCTTTGACCCCGCCAAAGGGTAGATGATGGTTGGCGGTGGTGACGATCACGTCATTGACCACCACGGCCCCGGCCACGATCTGCGACGCCACGCGCTGGGCCTTGGCGATATCGGAGCTCCAAACGCTGGCATTCAGCCCAAAGCGCGTGTCGTTGGCTAGGCGGATGGCCTCTTCCTCGGTATCGAAGGGGATGATGGGCAGCAGCGGCCCAAAGGACTCTTCCTGCATGATCATCATATCCGGCGTGACATCAACCAGGACCGTTGGCGGGATGAACAGGCCGCGGCTGTGATTCCATTCCTCAGGCTTGACTCCAGTGAGCAGGCGAGCCCCGCGCGCCAGCGCGCCGTCGAGATGATCGCGGACCAGGTCCAGCTGGGCAGGGAAGGTCATGGAGCCGAGATCGGCATCGTTGTCCGCCCCTTGACGGAGCTTCTTGACCTCTTCCACCAAGCGGCTGACGAAGCGCTCATAGAGTGGTCGTTCGACGTAGAGCCGTTCCACCGACATGCAGACCTGGCCGCTATTGGTAAAGGCACCCCACATGGCCCCCTGCACGGCCCGTTCCAAGTTGGCGTCGGCGAAGACGATCATCGGGTCCTTACCGCCCAACTCCAAGGTGGTCGGGATCAGGTCTCTGGCTGCTTGGGCAGCGACCATCTTGCCTGTGCGGACGGAGCCGGTAAAGAAGATATAGTCGGGTCTGCTGGCCGTGAGCGCGGCACCCAGTTGGCCGCCACCGTGGGCGACCTGCACCACGCCTGCGGGGAAGCCCGCTTGGGCGAACAGCTCCTCGATCAGGCGGCCGACCATGGGCGTCACCTCGGAAGGTTTGAGGATCACGGCATTGCCGGCCGCCAGGGCGCTGAGCATGGGTATCATGGCCAACTGCAGCGGATAGTTCCACGGTGAGATCACGAGGACTACCCCACGTGGTATGTATTCAACATACGAGCGCTTGCCCACTAGCGTCATCGGCGTGGGGTGCTTCTGTCGGCCGAGAGTTTTGGCGGCGTGGCGCTCCATATGGGCGATGGCGTCCAAGACAGGCATGATATCGGCGGTGATGGCTTCGACTTTGGTCTTGCCCGCACTGTCGGCCACCACCTGGGTGATCCGTTCCATCTGCTCAGCCATCAGAAGTCGCAGGCGGCGCAGATAGACTAAGCGCTGCCCGATGGGTAGACCGGCCCATGCGGGAAAGGCAGCGCGGGCGCGGGCGTAGATGTCAGGAATCTCACCGATGGGCGTGGGGTCAAGCTCGCCGATCAGTTCACCGGTTGCAGGGGCGCAGACCTGCCAGCGTGGGGGGCGTTGGTCCATGGGTGGACATCCTCTCATGACAGGCGGGCGCCTGCTTTGTTTGTGCAATCATCATCATGTCAAATGGGTAGACTAGGTTAGGGGTGATGATCAGTGGGGCACCTTGACTTCAAACGTAACCTTGGCAATACAGATCGTGTTATTCGGTTGGTAATTGGTTTTCTCCTCTTAGCCGCACCTACGTGGCTGGGAATGACAGCTTTCTGGGCGCGGGTGATCTATGTGGTTGCAGCATTCGATATCATCCAGGCCCTTGCTGGCTACTGAATCGGCTACGACCTGCTAGGTTGGTCAACCTACAAGCCGGAGAAGGTATAGTGAGTCCATAGGTACACAAGAACATAAATCCACGAGCGGATGATGGGGTGCCTACATTGTTGGGGCGTCCCTTTGCTTTGTACCTGCTCTGGGGAGTATGGAGGAAGCTTGCTCCCTTTACAGCGGCCAAGTCCAGTGCTACCATCAAGGCATCATCAAGGCATTATCGAGGCGTAGGCATCACGGAAAGGTTGTGGGCAGATGAGCTTGGAGCGTCTAGTCGGCGGTAAGAGGTTTGTCGCTTCATTTAGCGGGGGCAAGGACAGCACCCTCTCTGTTTATCGAGCACTACAGGCCGGGGGCAAGCTGGAAGCGCTGATGACGACCATGAATAAGGAGCGCCAAGGCTCCTACTCGCATTGTATCTCACGTGACCATCTGAACAGCCTGGCATCCCTCATGGGCAGCAGCGCCCATCTGATCGAGACAGACAGCGGCCACTACCGTCAGGATCTGGTCGACTGCCTGCGCTGCTTTAGCGCCGCTGGAGTGGAGGCCGCCGTCTTCGGTGATATCGACCTAGCCGGGCACCGCGAGTGGATCGAGAGCGTCTGTGGCGAGGCAGGGATCACCGCCGTCTTCCCGCTCTGGCAGGAAGACCGCCGGGCGGTGGTCGAGGAGTTTATCGGCCTGGGGTTTAGGGCCGTGGTTAAGGTCGTGGACCTCGCCTGCCTAGATACCAGCTTCCTCGGGCGTGTCCTGGATGCGTCAATGCTGCAAGAGTTTGACCAAAAGGGGATCGATATCTGCGGCGAGAACGGGGAGTACCACACGCTGGTGGTCGACGGTCCGCTCCTGGCCGAGCTGTTGGTCTACGAGGTCGAGACCGTTGTCAAGGAGAACGGCTACGGGATCCTGATCCTACGCTGACCCTGTCACATTCTGTTTCCTGCCGCAGCAGTGCGCACAACGGTGGTCCACACTGCTATACTGGTCGCAGAGGAATACAGCACAGGAGTGAACAACATGGAGTTATTCATCAATCCACTCTTCCTCATGTGTCTTGTCATAGCAGCCGGTCTATTGGTCGGCCAAGTCAGCATCGGTCGCTTCAAACTCGGGGTCTCCGGGGTTCTCTTCACAGGTATCGCCGCCAGCTACGCCGTCTATGCGCGCCTAGTCAACCCCTACCGCGCCGCCTGGACGCGTGGCGAGACCGTTCCCGAAGCGGCCAGCCGGATCCTCGGTCGTGGACTGATCGACAAGGCTTATTTCGATCTGTTCTTGCTGCTCTTCGTCGCCACCGTCGGCCTCTTGGCAGCCAAGGATGTGGGCAAGGTCTTTCGTGGCTATGGCCTCCGCTTTCTGATCCTCGCCGCCGTGATTACTTCGACTGGTGCGGCGGTCGTTATGTTGTTGTTTGCTCTGATGCCGGCTGTGAACCAGCTGGCCGCCACCGGCGTCTTTACTGGAGCCTTGACCAGCTCGCCAGGCCTGGGCGTGGCACTGGAAGCGGCAGCTGCTCTGGCCGGTGGTTCGTCCACCATCTCAGTCAGTGACGCCCAAGCCAGCGTCGGCCTCGGCTATGCGGTGGCGTATCCCTTTAGTGTCATGATCGTGATCACCGGTATTCAGCTCTTGCCCAAGCTACTGCGTATCGACGTCCAAGACGAGGCTAAGCGTCTGCGAGCCGATCTGGCTTCTCAATCCACCGGCACAGCGAGCGAAGGGGAAGGCTCGGTGGACTACCTGGCGTTCATGGTGGTTTGTTTGGTCGGTTTCTTGCTTGGCAAGCTGGCGCTACCACTGGGCGGTATCGGTAAGGTCAGTCTCGAGACCACCGGTGGGGTGCTGGTGGCCGCCCTGGTCTTAGGCAGCTTTGGCAAGGTTGGGCCGCTCAATTTCACCATGAGCCAGCGCTTGCTGGGCGTGGTCAAAGAGATCGCGCTGCTCTTCTTTCTGGCCTACGTGGGTTTGAACTACGGTCATCAGGCGGTGGCCGCCATCTCCGGTCCCAATATCCTACTGGTCTTTGTCGGCGCAGCCTGCACAGCAACCTCACTGCTGGTCGGCGCGCTGGTCGGGCGCTATCTGCTGAAGATGAACTGGGTGCTGCTCTCCGGCGCCATCTGCGGCGGAATGACCAGCACACCCGGTCTCGGCGCCGCCATCGACTCCACCGGCTGCAACGAGGTAGCTGGCGGCTATGGTTCCACCTACCCGATCGGGTTGCTGTGCAAGGTCCTGCTGGTGCTGATGATGAACCGGATCGTTTTCTAGATAATGACGTTTGGGGACGGTTCTAATTATTCACCCGCCAGTGTTGCCCATGGTATGGCGATAGCCTCTGGTTCTGTTTCGGGTTGCCCAGCCAACCTAGCTTGGTCAGGGCCCGAAACCGCATAATTAGAACCGTCCCCAAACGTCACGCCCGCTGTGAATGCCGCAAGGTCTGCCTATGCCGGACTGGTCGTTCAAAAAGAGCCGAGTTAAAAAGAACTGGGGAGCATCTTCCGGTGCTTCGCAGTTCTTCTTCTGTTCTCCAAGCCGCAATCGGGTTTCACTGATATAGGGTGGCGCTTTATATCGTCGGAAAGTGTCTTTGTTCATCAGTTTATCTAGATATAGGCCAACTTAGTGATATACTTAACAAAGCACTGCCACCTTCAACCAAGGAGTGATGATATGGCCTTTAAGGATTTGCAAGACTTCGTACAACATCTAGATGGAAAAGGCATGCTAAAGAGAATAAAAGTTGAGGTTGATGCCGAGCTGGAGATTACCGAAGTTACCGATCGAGTCTCCAAGCAATATGGACCGGCCCTACTGTTTGAGAGGGTGAAGGGATCCCCCTACCCCGTGCTCATCAATGCCATGGGCACCTATGAGAGAATGGGCATAGCCCTCGGGGTAAAGAGCCTCGATGACATTGGCGACGACATTGGCGAGTTCATCGATATGTCCAACTATCTAGGCCTGATGAAAAAGGTTCAAGCGCTGCCTAAACTCGCCAGGATGGCCGCAGTCTTCCCCATCAAATTACCTATCAAGGGGGCGTGCCAAGAGGTCATTGAAAGCGATCCGGATCTGTCCAGACTGCCAATACTGAAGTGCTGGCCCGGTGATGCAGGCAGGTTTGTTACGCTGCCATTGGTGATGACCAGGGACCCCGAAACCGGTGTCCAAAATACGGGCATGTATCGGCTTCAGGTCTATGATCGGAACTCGACCGGTATGCACTGGCACTTACACAAAGACGGTCGGGAGATTTACGACAAATATAAAGCCATCGGGGGAAAGATGCCCGTATCCGTTGCGCTTGGCTGTGACCCCGCGATTACCTACGCTGCCACCGCGCCTCTTCCGAAGATGATCGATGAGATGATGTTTGCCGGCTGGCTGCGTAAAGCCCCGGTGAAGATGGTCAAGTCGATCACCAATGACATCTATGTTCCTGCCGATGCCGAGTTTGTTCTCGAGGGCTACGTCGATGTCAACGAGGATCTTAAGCTGGAAGGGCCTTTCGGCGATCACACCGGCTACTACTCGCTGGCCGACTACTACCCCGTCTTCCATGTCACTTGCATCACCCACAAGAGACATGCCGTCTACCCGGCTACAGTGGTGGGCAAGCCACCCATGGAAGACTGTTATATGGGTAAGGCCACAGAAAGGATTTTCTTACCGCTACTCAAGATGCAGTATCCCGAGATCGTCGATATCAACTTCCCCCTTGAGGGAGTCTTTCACAACTGTGTCATTGTCTCGATTAAGAAGCGCTACCCCGGGCACGCCAAGAAGATCATGAACTCCCTATGGGGTATTGGCCAGATGATGTACACCAAGATGATCATCGTCGTGGACGAGAGTGTCAGTCCCCAGGATCTTTCTACCGTGGCATGGAAGGTGTTTAACAACATCGATGCTCAAAGGGATGTCGTCATCTCGGAGGGGCCCCTAGATGCGCTGGACCACGCTTCCAATCTCCCCCACTATGGCAACCGGATGGGCATCGACGCCACCAAGAAGTGGGCTAGCGAAGGCCATACCAGAGAATGGCCCGACGACATTGAGATGAGCAGTGATATTCGGGAGCTGGTCACCAAAAGGTGGGCTGACTATGGCATTGAGTAGTGTGGTCAAGAGGGTCCACAGTTATGGTGTGTTGGTCATGTTCTCGCACACCATCTTCTCCCTGTCATTTGCTCTGATCTCCATGCTCCTAGCGGGCAACGGCCTTCCCAAACCAGCGACTATATGTTGGATCCTGGTGGCCTTCATGGGGGCGAGGACCGGCGCCAATGCCATCAATCGCGTTATTGATGCCGAGATCGACGGCAAAAACCCCCGCACTGCCATGAGGCAGATCCCCCAGGGTCTGCTGCAGAAGAAAGAAGTCATCATCTTCACGGCAGTCTGCTTCATGGTGATGCTGCTGGCGGCAGCGATGCTCAACCCGCTGTGCGTGCTGCTTTCGCCCATCGCCCTCTTCTTGATGATCATCTACTCTTACACCAAACGGTTTACCTGGGCCTGCCACCTGGTCTTGGGCATTACCTCCGCTGCTGCCCCTGTGGGCGCCTGGATTGCTATCACAGGTCGCATCTCGTGGCTGCCTCTTTTTATGGGCGCAGCCAATACCTTGTGGGTCGCCGGCTTTGACATCATCTATGGCTCCCAGGATTATGACTTTGATACCGCCAACGGCATTCACTCCATCCCAGCTAGGTTTGGCGTCAGAAACGGACTGCAAGTTGCAGCTGTGTTTCACGTTGCGACCCTGTTCTTGCTGGCCTGCGTCGGACTGTTGAGCCCACAGCTGGGGGTGGCCTACTTTGTTGGTCTGTTGGTCATAGCGATTCTGTTTGTCATCGAACATAAGATGGTCTCACCTGACAATCTGACAAACGCAAAGCTCGCTTCCTACAGTATCAATCAGCTGATCAGCGTGACTTTCCTTATCTGTGGCGTGATTGATGCATTGTTCTAGACTGCGATGGAGCGCACGCGTCCAGAGAGAGGGGGTACTGGAGTGAAGAAGATGGTCGTTGGAATCACAGGCGCCAGCGGCAGCGTCTATGCGGTCAGGCTAATTGAAGAACTCTTGCAGCGAGGGATCTATCTCCACATTATCTGCACTGACAATGGCCGCAAGGTCATGCAATACGAGACGGGGCTTGATATCGCCGAATGGGTGCAGGAGCTAGGCAAGAAGTATACTCATGTCAGGCTAGAGGATGTAGACAACCTGTTTTCCACGGTGGCCAGCGGCTCCAGCAAATTTGACGCGGTGATAATTCTGCCCTGCTCCATGGCGACGCTGGCTGAAACCAGCAGCGGGATCGGTAAGAACCTCTTGTGCCGAGCAGCCGATGTGGCTCTCAAGGAAAACAGACGGCTGATCATTGTGCCAAGAGAGACGCCACTGAATGCCATCCATCTCGAAAACATGTTGAAGCTATCAAGACTCGGGGCCGCCATACTGCCAGCCATGCCGGGGTTTTATCACCAACCGCTAACCATTGATGATCTCATCAACTTCGTTGTGGGCAAAATCATGGATTATCTGGCCATCGACAATCAGCTATTCAAGAAATGGGAGGAGCATAATAGATGAAAAAAGTAAAGAACAGCCTAATTGCAGCCGTTCTGATCCTACTGACGCTGTCTCTTGCGGCCTGTTCACCAGCCAGCAAGACGACGGCCGATCCAACACCCAAAAAGACATTGAAATTTGGGGCGATTTCTTCTGTTGATGTGGTACCCCTCATCCTGGCCGAAGAAAAGGGCTTCTTTAAGCAGGAAGGCATCGATGTCACCTTTGAACCCTTTAAGAGTGCCAAGGACAGGGATGCCGCTTTCCAAAGTGGGGCGCTGGATGGGATCATCTGTGATCAGATTGCCATTAACCTCTATCAAAATGCGGGGTTCGATGTCAAGATTACCGGTATTACCGATGGGGACTTCATGCTGATAGCCAGCCCCGCATCAGGCATCAAATCGGTCAAGGATCTCAAGGGCAAGAGCGTGGCGATATCAGAGAAAACGGCCATCGAATACACTCTTGACATGATCTTGACCAATAACTCCGTGCAGCCTACCGATGTAGTCAAGTCAAACGTTCCTGCCGTCCCCACCCGTATGGAGATGCTGCGCAACAACAAGGTCGATGTAGCCCTGATTCCCGAACCATTCTCTTCCTTGGCCATCAATGACGGCGGCATCCTACTCGGCAGTGCCAGCCAGCTGGCCAATTACCCGTCCGTCATGGCCTTTCCCCAGAGCATCATTGACACCAAACGCAGCGAAATCGCGTCTTTTCTCAAGGCATACAATCTCGCTGTCGACTATATCAACAGTACGCCCATCTCCGCCTACGAAAGTACTGTCATGAAAACCGTGGGCTATCCCGATGAGATGAAGGGGAAAATTACCCTGCCCAAATTCACAAAGAACCCCACCCTTCCCCCGGAAGCCGACCTCAAATCCGCCATTGATTGGTCCACCAAGAATGGTCTAGTGGCCAAGACCCTGAATGCCAAAGATCTCGCGGTAACCATTGACGTCAAATAACCTTACCTATATGGATGCTGTGTGACTCTGAGCAATGGAGGGTCTATGCTGGAGATAGAAGGGCTGTCCGTCAGCTATCGATCAGGGAAACAAACCGTGGACGCCCTGGGCCCGATCAGTATGAGGATCGCATCTGGCGAGATCTATGCTCTGATCGGCCCATCGGGCTGTGGTAAGTCCACGTTGCTGCATGTGCTGGGCGGAATAATCCAGGATTACAGTGGACGAGTCCTGCTGGACGGGACGCGTCTGGACCCCAAGAGACATGATATTGGGTTTATTCCTCAGAATTTCGGACTCCTTCCCTGGAAAAACGTCGATCAGAACTGTCTACTCGCGTTGAGCATCAAGGGAAAGACCGTAGATGCCGCTCTTCGAGAACGGATTGACCGCATCATGGCCGTGCTAGACATTTCACTGTTGCAGAACAGGTATCCCAATGAGCTCAGCGGCGGCCAAAAGCAGAGGGCTGCCATCGCTAGGACTTTTATCATGGAACCTGACCTGCTGCTGATGGATGAGCCGTTTTCGGCTCTCGATGCTCTGACTAGGGAAGATGCTCAGGATCTTTTCCTTGACATATGGAACCAGTTTAAGACCACCACCGTTTTTGTCACCCACAGCATCGAAGAAGCCATCTATTTGGGTAGCAAGATCGTCATCCTGTCTCACTGCCCGGGCACCATCGTTGAGACCGTTGACAATCCTCTCTTCAATACCGACAACGTGCGACAGAAGTCAGAGTATCTGAGCCTATCGACCCATCTGCGCAGCGTCGTCAAAAGGGGATGGAAGCGATCCGAACCGCTGTAAGAGTCAAGACCTTCATGCAGGGGTTTATCACTCTCAACGTGTTGTGGTATTTTATGGCGACTGCAGTGCCGATGAGGGTGCTTCCCAAGCCCACTGACGTCTACCTCCATATGGGCGATCTGTATGGCGATAGTCTTTATATTCATCTGTTGGTGAGTCTTTACAGGATCGCGGTCGGTCTGGGAATCTCCTTGGTCGTCGGTGTTGTCATCGGACTGCTGATGGCCTACTCCAAACTGGGGAATAGGATCGTTAATCCACTGGTTTACTTAACCTACCCAATACCCAAGACAGCACTGCTGCCAGTGGTCATGCTCATGTTCGGGTTGGGCGACACATCCAAGATCATCATGATCGTCCTGATCCTGGTATTCCAGATTATTGTCGCGGTACGGGATGCCGTCCTCAATATTCCGCCCGACTACTACAACCACATCAGGAGCCTCGGTGCGTCCAAGATCCAGGTCTTTCGTCACATCACTCTACCTGCCGTCCTACCTGCATTGCTGACCAACCTGAGGCTATCGCTGGGCACCGCGCTGTCCATCCTCTTCTTTGCCGAAGGCTATGGGACACGCTTTGGAATAGGCTATTACATTCTTGATGCCTGGACCAGGATTGACTATCTCGACATGTATGCCGGCATCGTGGCTATCGCCTTATTGGGCTTTGTCTTATTCGTCTTGGTCGATAGCCTTGAAGAGCATGTCTGCCGATGGAAAAGGTAATCCAGGATACAAAAGGGGGTTGTCGCACAGCCAGTAGGGCCGCGCGACAACCCCCTTTGCATTCATAGACTCGCCTTGATGACTTTCTTCGTCCTTAACCCAATGGGTTTGCATTGGCTTATTCCGGATGAATGACGGGTCTCCTTCACCGCGGCGGGCATTGAACAGGAACACACGGACGCGATCCGCTCTGCGACAAGTTAACAACGGGGTCGGACCCCGCTGTTAACTTACTCGTCTCCATTAATTAGTCTTCATTTTCTGTTGCCGCGCATCTCCGCAAAGGTCTATCCACTCTCTATGCAGAATCCAAACTCCAACACATAAAGGGAGAGGATAGAATGGCAGGCACCTACATTGATCCCGTGATCGCTGAACGTATCGACCGGGTCTTTGCCGACTGGGATAAGGCCGGTTCGCCGGGGGCTGCGCTGGTGGTTCTCAAGGGCAATCAGGTGGTTTACAAAAGAGGCTATGGCTATGCTAATCTGGAGTACGATATCCCGATCACGCCGTCATCGGTCTTCCATGTCGCCTCGGTCTCCAAGCAGTTCGCTGCTTTTGCCATCGCCCTTTTGGCCCATGAGGGGAAGCTCGGCCTGGATGACGACATCCATCGTTATCTGCCTGAGGTACCGGATTTCGGCCAGACCATCACCGTCCGCCACCTGATCCATCACGTCAGCGGGCTACGCGACCAATGGGAGCTGCTGATCATGGCGGGTTGGCGCATGGATGACGTCATTACCACCAACCACGTGATGAAGCTGGTCCGCAACCAGCGTGACCTGAACTTCGCCCCCGGGAGCGAGTACCTCTACTGCAATACCGGCTACACGCTGATGGCTCAGATCGTGGAGAAGGTCAGTGGGCAAAGCTTCCGTGAGTTCACCACTGCGAGGATCTTCAAACCCCTGGGGATGGAGCGCAGCTTCTTCTACGATGACCATGAGGAGTTGGTCAAGAACCGAGCCTACTCTTATGCTCCCAGGGATGATGGGTTCAAAAAGAGTGTGCTCAGCTACGCCACGGTCGGCCCGACCAGCCTCTTCACCACTGCCGAGGATCTGGCCAAGTGGCTGGTCAACCTGGATCAACCCACGGTTGGTGCACCCGAGGTGATCGAGCAGATGCACCAACGATTCACCCTGACCAGCGGCGAGACGCTCCCCTACGCCTTCGGCCTTTCGTATACCGAACATCGCGGCCTAAAGCTGATCGGCCACTCGGGTGCAGATGCTGGCTACCGCACCTACTGTGGGCGCATCCCTGAACACGGAATCGGCATCGTCGTTCTCACCAATCTTGGCACCGCTGTCCCGTACGATCGGGCGCTGCGTGTGGCGGAGGTGCTGCTGGATGAGCATCTGCAGCCAGAAGCCCTGGCTCCTACACCGATGTTGGGTATTGATCCGGAGACCTGGAGCGACTACCTAGGCGAGTACTGGGTGCCTCACCTCGCCAAGACCGCCACCATCACCTCGAAAGACAACCGTCTGGTCATGGTGGCAGCGGACGAAGAGGAGACTGAACTGATCCCGAGCAGTGAGACCAGCTTCTATCTGCCGAAGCTTAAAGACACCATGACCTTCGTCCGCGATGAGTGCGGCAGAGTCACGCACTTCACCGTCAAAGTTCGTGGCATGGTGATTCCCGCGCGGCGCATTATGGTTCACGGGTTGAGTGCCGAACAGCTCGCCGAATATGTGGGTGAATACTACAGCCCCGAGCTCGGGACCACCTACACGCTGGCTGCCAAGGATGGCCAACTGCAGTTTGAGCACCGCCGTCACGACGGCTTTGGCCTTCAACTGATCGATCACGATACCTTCCAGTCCAAGCGTGCGGGGAATATCCGCGTCGACTTTGTCCGCGAGGGCGGCCGTGTGGTCGGCCTCAAGTGGACCGGTGGCCGGGTACGCAGTGTGTGGTTTGAGAAAGTGAACGGATAGCGGGATTAAGTTAACAACGGGGTCTGACCCCGTTGTTGACTTGTCTGTGTTTGGAGGAAAAATCAGGAACATGGACATGCACTCCTTCGTCTAGTAGGTAATGCGGGCGAACTGGTGGGCAGGGGTGTGCAGAGATGTGGATTCTAGCGCTGTTGGCTCATGTCGGCGTGATTGCCATCGCATATGGCCGCAGGGATAGCCCGGAAGATGGCCTTGTCCTCAAGCTCGTCGGTTATCTACTGCTGGGATTATTTACGCTCACCATCGATAGAGTCCGGTTGCCCTTGGGCTTTACGATCGATCTGATCTTCTTCAATAAAGAGTGCATCAATGCCCGAGCCAAGTTCACCGCGGTCCTGTTCGGTCTGCTTGGTTTCATGTTCAACCTACTGTTCATCTGGCGGTAATGGCGGGGGCTCTGCCACTCCCCTTCGCAGTGATGAACAGTCAGTGTCAGGAGGGGTGGTCGATTGCTCAACCGGCTCCACACTCATAGAGCCAGCCGGGCCGCATGGCTGGCTATCGCAATCGCTGTGCTGCTACTGGTCGGGTGCGATCAGATACCGGCGGCAGTCCCGATGCCAACTATCGAGACTACCGATGCCACGATCCACGTCCCGGTATGTCCTGGTCCCTTTACCTGGTCGACATGGTGGAAGAAGATGAACTCTTTGAGGGCCATTGCGCCACCGGAACTTGTTAAGACGTGGTCAGCGACAGCGGTACCCGCAGGCTCGGTGCTCACCATCTCGTTTACACCACCACCGCAGAAAGGCACACTCAACGTAAGGCTGTGGGAAGATGGAAGTTCAAAAGAGCAGCCAATTAACGGTAACCAGTTCAGCGTCCCGCAGTCCCCAGGGGTGTACGTCTATGACGTCTCGGCATCATGGCGGCAGGGAACCGTGAGCTATGCGTTCAAGGTTGAGATCAAATAGCCCAGTTGGCGGCATCCCCATTGGTAGCGAGACACATAAGAGAGCCGTGAGGCCCAGGCTGGGCTCCACGGCTCTCTGTTGCTCTTCCGACGGCGAAAGTGAATGGATAGTGGGATTAAGTTAACAACGGGGTTTGACCTCGTTGTTAACTTGTTTGGCGCAACCTGACACCGTAGATACTCTATAGGGAAATCGTGGAACTAGTGCGGCGACGGCATCGTCCATGGAGATGAACGCATTTCTGTCGGGGCGAAGGGGGACCGCCATGATTCTGGCATTAGTATGTATGATCTACTTGGGCATCCCGGGGGTGATCGTCCTCATGCTGCCGTGCGCGATGAAGCAAAGCAGAGCTGTCGTTGCAGTTCTCTTTGCGCTGGCGCTCACTCTCGAGATGGGGGTCCTCTCATATCTGCAGGCTCACCCGATTGTGGAGAGTAAGGAGATACCTGTTGCTGTGGCACTCACCATCGTGCGCGAGGCTCGGGACCAAGGTTTCACCGTCGACAATCACGGCAAGTTCGAGCTTGGCGACTACGTCTTCCTCGTCAAGTATCGGCTGTACCGCAATCAGGGGTGGGATGACTTGGGCACCCTGCAGGTCTTGGGCTGGCCGTTCGGGGAGAACCGGACCACCGTCAAACTCGAGCGTCTGGGCGGCATACCTCTGCCATAGGCAGGAGTTGCCTGACCCGATCGGCGTTGCAGTGGATTGGAGGAGAGCCGTGAAGCCCATGTCGGACTTCACGGCTCTCTCTGCGGCCGAAGACTGAGGAATTAGTATCTGGCACCGATGCGATGGCCGCGGGCCCAACATGGGTTCGCGGCAGTTTCCAAGCTACCTACGCTCCACCTATTGCCAATGCAGGATACTGGTGCTATTCTATACCTAGATATACGATGCATAGAGTTAGAAGGGGTAAGGCGAAAGGAGGGAGTGGAATGAGGGTGGATCGAGAGCTGCTCAAAGGCAGCACGGCGATCTTGGTCCTCAAGCTGCTGGACCGCGAGCCGATGTATGGCTATCAGATCATCAAGGAGCTGGAGACGCAGTCGGAGGGGGTCTTTCGCTTCCAGGAGGGGACGTTGTATCCCGTCTTGCACTCGCTGGAGTCGCAGGCTTTCGTGGGTGCGTTCTGGGAGGGCAACGAAGGCGGACGGCGCCGGAAGTATTACCGATTGACCGACAGCGGCCGTGCTCATCTGCAGGAAAAGCAGCGGGAGTGGGGACTGTTCAGCTCGGCGGTCAATCGCGTTCTAGGGAGGTGGTCGTGTGAGTCTGCCCGATAGGATCAACCAGTACCTGGACCAGGTCTGTGCCCGAGTCAGTTGCCGTGAGATGCATGCTGAGATCCGCGCGGAGCTGAGCGACCATCTGCAGGCACTGCTTGACACCACCGCCAGCGATGGTGCTGCCCAGGAGACCGCCATCGAGCAGGTGTTGCAGCGTATGGGCGACCCTGTCGAGGTAGGACAACGGCTCGACCAGGCCCACCGCCCGCGTACCGACTGGGCGATGCTGGCGCTGGTCGGTTGCTTGGTGGGCTTTGGGCTGGTGGCCACTTATGTTCTACAAGCTCAGCTGGCTATGACCAAGCAGGAACTCATGTGGGAGCTTCTGCTTCCGAAGTTGGCCTGGGTAGGGCTGGGGTGCGCTATGGCGGGCTGGCTCTCCACGCAGGACTATCGCCGTCTACAGCGCTACTCGTGGCATCTTTTCTGCGCTACGCTGGCCTGTATGCTTTGGGCGATGAACTCTAGTGTCATGGTGAACGGACGGCCGCAGTTCATCCTTGTCGGGGGGCTGACGATCAGCATTTATGCCATCGCCCCTTATCTACTAGTCATTGCCCTGGCTGGCACTCTACCGCGGTGGGACTGGAAGCAGCCGCAGAGTTACGTCAAGCTAGCACTGCTGCTAATCGGACCGGTGCTCGTCTTCTTGGTTGCTCCGTCATTCACCGGCATCATCGTCTACACCCTGGGGTTCATGGCGGTTGCCTGGGCCTCGGGCGTGCGCTGGCCGGTGGTCTTCGGGCTGCCGACTGCTATGGCGACGATCCTGATCGCGGCGCACGGAGGAATGGGTCGCTATCGGCTTCAGCGCCTGTTGATATGGCTGAACCCTGCCCGCGACCCCCAAGGGCAGGGCTACCTGCCACTAAAGATCAATGAGGCGGTGCGCACGGCTGGCTGGACTGGCCATGGGGTTCGCTCACTAATGGAGTCCGGTCTTCCTTGGGGGGCCGAACTGGCGGTCAGCAGCATGATCCACGTCTTCGGCATTCTGCTCGCGGTGCTGATCGCTCTCCTCGCTGTGGGCTTTGTCTATCGCATGATCGTACTAGCCAAGGAGATCAAGGAGCCTTATGGCCGAGTGCTGGTCATTGGCCTGTCGACGTTGTTCTCTTGCCAGTTGATCCTGAACCTGCTAATGAATGGGGTCGTGGGCGTGAGCATCGCTCCACTATTCAGCGTCAATCTCCCGTTCCTGGCCATGAGCGGTTCGCTACTCAATGTCGAGATGGCCTCGATCGGCCTGATGTTGGCCGCCTACCGGCGCAAGGATATGATCCCGCGGGTGAAGGCGTAGGGGCGGTGAATGAGTCCACAAGATCACACGTCCACAGGTCCACAGGTGCACAAGAACCGAACTGAGAAATGAGTGCCTGGCACCTCTCGGTAACAATTCCGGCCACTTAGCGGGAGAACTAGTTAACAAGGGGGTCAGACCCCCTTGTTAACTAATCTGACGCACCGTCCGCAGTTTCTCTGTAACGTGGCAGGCGACTCTCCCGTCTAAACCTATGACAAGGGTTGTAGGGAGGTTGAGCGTATGGGAAAGGGACGCAGTCTGAGGCCATGGATCGTAGCGGTGCTGTTGGCAACCATCATCGTTGTCTTTCCAGGCAAGGTATCGGCGAAGCTAGTGGTGCCAGGGCCTGAGCAGGCTATCGAGGGCGCTCCCATTGTGGTGACCGCCACGGTCGTGGTACGCGAGTATAGCAAGCCGGGTATCCTCGATCTAGTTACCTGCACCGAGGAGCAGCGCAGCATCGTGCTGCAGATCAATGCCGTGTTGAAGGGCGAGGTAGACCGCATACAGCTGTCCTGGCAGCGCGCGAAGCCGATGATGTACGGCTGGCTGGGTTTCGACTTCCCGGAGCCAGGGACCGAGGTCATGCTACTGTTGCGCCAAGATGGCAGCAACTATCATCTAGCCTGGGACCTGAACTGTGTTGCCCTGGTCGAGGATGGACGCATCACTGAGCTCTATCAAGGCGCAACCATCGGCTCCGATGAGCACGTGTCGAAGCCTGCGGACTACGCCCGTGCCTATGAGGCCTTCTATCAGGCCAATATCGAACGTGCCAAACCAGTGGTTCGATCGGCTGAGCCGACAACCGGAGCCGATGTTGCTCCGCTCCCCACCAAGGGTATCTGGCTACGCCTCTTGGAGATGATCAGCGGCTGGCTTCAACTTAACCGAGGAAAAGCGCTATAGGCTTGTCAAACCAGGAAGGGTTAGTCGTCACAGCTTACGCTGCGGCGACTAACCCTTTTGATACCGTTATCTACATCCGATGATCCCCGCCGGGGATAGGAGCCGCCGTAACGAGCGACCGTTACCGCGGGCTGTGGGCTGCGGGCTGTGGGCGCCTCTAAATCATCCCAAAGAGCCTTATGCCGATGAGGATGATGGCACTGTCGGCTAGGATATGGACGATCCAGGAGTTAACGAAGCTGTTGGTCTTGGTATCCAACCAGTCGAAGATGATCCCGACGCTGATCAGTGCGAAGAGGGCCAGCGCCATCAGCGGTGGGCTGAACCAAGTCTGAAAGATGGCGACATGGTAGACGCCGAAGAGCACCGAGGAATAGAGGTAGGCGAGCGTCTCATGCCCGTCTTTGAAGAGGTTGAGGAACACGAATCCCCGAAAGAAGAACTCTTCTAAGAACGAGTTCCCCAGGGTGATATAGAGTCCGACGAGCAGGAAGTTGGCAGGGGTGATCCTTGACTTGGTCTGCAGTTCCTGTACGATGCTGTTGAAGTCGACATATCGGCCGAGGATGAGGTAGGCGGCGATGATAACAGCGAAGGCGACCAGGCCGAGTGCTAGCCCGAGACGGAATGATGGCGCTGCCTTGGTGCCTGCGCGTCTCTCCCCAATGCTTAGGTTGGAGTGCCGTGTTACCCTCATATAGAGGTAGGGAAGAAGTGCGAAGAGAGCTAGCTTAGCAGCGGTCTTGGTCAGATAGTCGACCGCCAGGACCTGTTCGATCCAATACAGCGCGGCGCAGGCGGCCAGGGACCAGGCTATGATGTGGGGCGATTTCATTCGCTCATCTCCTCAGGCGGTTACAGGTGCAAGTCACCACACAGGATGGTATGATCATAGCACACATTTGGTCCAGAGCACCTACCTCTGTTACAAGTTAACATAAGGTTTTTCGGCCGGCCCCATGGAATAGATCAGCTATCCATATCTCTAGGCAGGAGCTGACCTATGAGCAAGAAGACCATCGTTCTCATCATTACGCTTGCCGTCCTGATAGCGGCCGTAGCATCAGTTGGTGCGACCCTCTACTATCAGCGCGTGGTGAACCCGCCGACCAATGCTGTGCTGAAGTTCTCTCTACAACAGGTGCCACGGGAGCCTGTCCCGACCTTTGGACCGCCCTTGGACACCTTTGGCTTTGACCCTGCCAAGACCATGGCCAAGGTCGCGACCCGCATTCGTCTCACTCCAATCGTGGAGGGTCAAGAGCAAGCAGAAGGGGAGATCCGCCTGATCGTGCCAGGGCAGGGGGAGTTCAAGTTCTCCCTGGGCCCACACGAGTACCTCTACCGCGTGACCGTCGATGGCGAGGAATACTACTGGGGGGTGCTCACAGGGAGCGTCCCAACCAAGCTTGGTACCAGAGGCTTCATGGCCCCTATAGTTTACGATGTCAAGCAGTCAAAGGTCCTGCTACAACTGCAGCCTAATCTAGTATATGGTAAGAACGCGGACGGGCTCTATGACGTGTTGCGAAAGGTCATGGGGTTCAGATAGGAGTGTGGGCTATGGCAGTCTATATCGATCATCCCAAGAACCATGACGGCAGAGTTTGGAGTCATCTGACAGCCGACACCCCGGAGGAGCTCCACGAGTTCGCCGTACGGCTGGGGTCGCGGCTGGAATGGTTCCAGGATAAGGGCTACAAGTGGCACTACGACGTTCCAGCCAGCAGATTTCAGCAAGCTCTTCACTTAGGAGCAAGGCTGATCACCTCGAGGGAGATGGTGCGGCTGATGCAGGGGAGAAGGGGGTAGCGCGTCACGAGGAAATGTGGGCACCGTTGTTGAACAGATATAGGCTAGTTTGGCAGAAGAAGGACGGTGGAGGTGGCCCATGCTCGATCTCTTGGCTTATTGCGGACTCTACTGTGGTGCCTGCAGCTTCAAAGTAGCCTTCGAGGAAGATGATCGCCAGCACCTGCTTGGTATGCCTGCCAAATACGACCCGTATAAAACGATGCCGATGGGGCCATGCCCCGGGTGCCGAGGAGATAGCCAGTGCGGCGACTGCGCCATCAAAGACTGTGCGATGTCCAAACAGATCGTCCATTGCGGTGAGTGCGGGGATTACCCGTGTGATAAGCTGCACCAGTTCAACGCCGATGGTATACCACATCATGGTGAGTCGATTGCCAACCTAAACGCGATTCGTGAGCACGGAACGCTCCCGTGGCTGGAAGACCAGAAGCAGAGATGGACGTGTGGATGCGGATCTAGATTGTCATGGTACCTGAGTTCGTGTCCCACATGTCAGCCTAAGTAAATAGGCAAAAGAGGGAATCGTCGCAAAGACTACTGCGCTTTGAGGCGATTTCTCTTTTCAAACACCTGTTCTCAAAAGGGTGTCAGCGGCTAATGACTGCGGGCTCTCCATCTGTTACAATGGGAGTCGCTGTAAAGACCGTCTCCAGATGTGAGATGGCATAGAGGAGACGACGAAGATGGACAAGCTGATCGACCTGTCGCATCTCATCCAGGATGGGATGCCGGCCTATCCCGGCGATCCAGATACGCGGCTGGCCAGGATTCGCAGCCTCGACACCGATCTGTACAACAATCACGGCTTACATACAGGGATGCATAGCGGTACCCATATCGATGCCCCTATGCATCTGACCAAGCGCGACGAGTATATCCACGAGCTGCCGCTGCAGTCGTTCATCGGCGAAGGATGCGTGCTGGACGTGCGTGGCGAAGCAGTCATCAGCATGCGCGAGGAATACCGGGAGAAGATCCCTGTCCATAGCATCGTGTTGCTCTACACCGGCTGGGATCAGCATTGGGGGACGGATGCCTACTTCGGCGACCACCCGGTGGTGGATAAAGAGCTGGCTGCTCATCTGATCGAGAAACAGGTGAAGCTGCTGGGCGCGGATACGCCATCGCCTGATCACCCGCCGTGTGCGATCCACAAGCAGTTGTTTGCCAAGGATATCTACATCATGGAGAACCTGACCAATCTGGGCAGTCTGGTGGGCGCGGGACCGTTTGAGGTGATCGCCTTTCCGCTGAAGATCCGTGCTGATGCGTCGATTGCGAGGGTGGTGGCACGGCGTAGGGCGTAGCCCGACGCCGAGTCCCAAGTCCCAAGTCCCAAGTCCCAAGTCCCAAGTGCCTAGTATGGTGACGGGGGACTGAAGAACATCGGGACGCGAACACGTATGGTCGCCTGTTGGCGACCTCGCGGGCGCAGCTGAGCGGCGCCCCTACAGACGACTTGGCTGGTTTGCGCCTCTCGGCAGATAACCACAGCCCGGCGGATTACGATTTTGTAATATAAGAGTCGCCTGCTGGCGACCTGCGGGAGGGTCTGAGACCCTCCCCTACACTCCTGACTCCCGAAGGGTGGTGACCCCATGATCTCGCTCCAGGATGTGTTCGCCCCGCAGGGCTTACTGGCCAAGAGCTTTCCCCAGCACGAACATCGCGACGGGCAGTTGAAGATGGCTGAGACCATCCGCGGCTCCTTGGAGCAGAAGCGGCACACCGCCATCCAGGCTGGGACTGGGCTGGGGAAGACCTTTAGCTATCTGATCCCAGCGATACTGACCGCCGTGGAGAACAAGTCGCGGATCGTGGTCTCCACCGGCACCATCAACCTGCAGGCGCAGATCGTGAAGAAGGATATCCCGGCGCTAAAGAAGGCTCTCGCCGATATCTGCAATTTCGATGCGGTCTTGGTGAAGGGGCGGGGGAACTACCTCTGTCGGCGTAAGGTGGAGGCGATCGAGGGGCTGCAGTTGCAGCTACTCCCCAGTGTGGGCGATGACCAGTGGCAGCGCTTCCTGGATTGGTATGCCTCGGGCGATGTCAAGCAGGGCGATCTGGACGAGATACCCTTTCGCCCCCATGGTGAACTGTGGGCGGAGGTGAATAGTGAGCAAGACCTCTGCCTGCGCAAGGAGTGCCGCTTCTACCCCAACGAGTGCTACTTCTACTGCGCCCGGGCTAGGCAGAAAGAGGCGCAGATCCTGATTACGAATCACGCACTCTTTTTCGCCGATCTAGCGGTGCGGCGAGCGCAGGGCTTCCAGTCCGAGCCCGCCGTGCTGGAAAGCTATGACGCCGTCATCTTCGATGAGGCGCAGAGCGTCGAGGATGTGGCCACCGAGTTCTATAGCGCCGAGGTCAGTCTGCCGCGGATTAGGCATCTGCTGCACAGCATCCGTGCAGCGCTGCGCCCTGGCGGCTCGCTGCAGTGGAGCGATGAACCGAGCTACGAGCGCTTTGAGGCTCTGGGGCAGAACCTGATCGAGAAGGCGGAGCGCTTCTTCTACGACCTCGCTGATCAGTTCGAGGGGACTGTCCGGCTGCGTGAACCCGGACTGATCGACGATACCTTCAGCCCCGAGCTCGTCTACCTCGGTCAGCAACTGAAGGAACTGGCCGTCGCTGCCCAGACGGAAGAGCAGCGCACCACCATCACTGCCCTCGGCGCCCGCGCCCACGGCCTCGGTTCTGACCTGCAGACCATCTGCCAACTGTCTGGTGGGGAGAAGTTCGCCTACTGGCTGGAGGTCAACGCTGACCAGCCCGACCGCTCACGTCTGGCCTCAGCTCCTATCTCGTTGGCTGCTGACCTCAAAGAGAGTTTGTTTGACCGGGTACCGGTCTCCATGACCTCAGCGACACTCTCCAGTGAATTGTTGAAGCGAATCGGATTTGTGGATGCTGAGATGCTGCGCCTGGAGTCCCCCTTTGACTACCAAAACCAGGCGCTGCTCTACGTAGCCACCGATGGGCCGGAGCCGAAAGACGGCGAGGCCTTCGATGAGTTTACCGCCCAGCGGGTGTTGGAGTTGGTTCAGCTCAGCCGTGGGCGGGCGTTTGTGCTCTTCACATCCTACCGCGCCATGAGGGCGGTCTATGAGCAGGCGGTACCGCTGCTCAATGCCTGGGGCTTTACCCCGATGATGCAGGGAGAGATGCGCCGTGATGAGCTGCTGAAGGCTTTCAAGGAGCATGGTCACGCCACTCTTTTTGCTGTTGCCAGCTTCTGGGAAGGGGTCGACGTGGTCGGCGATGCGCTCAGCCTAGTGATCTTGGTCAAGTTGCCCTTCGCGGTGCCGACCGAGCCGATCATCCAGGCGCGGATGGAGGCGCTGGAGAAGGAGGGTCAAGAGCCCTTTAGCGCCTACACCCTGCCGCATGCCGTCCTGCGTCTGAAGCAGGGCTTCGGCCGCCTGATCCGCTCCAAGACCGACCGCGGCGTGATCGCCATCCTGGACAAGCGGGTGCTGACCAAGGCCTACGGGCAGACCTTCCTCCGTGCTCTCCCCCCGGCGCGGCGTACGAAGATGCTGACCGATGTGAAGCGATTCTTCAGTTGATGAGGAGAGGTGTCGAGATGACCATGTACGTCGCACTGCTCCGCGGCATCAATGTCGGCGGGCACAACATGATCAAGATGCCCGAGCTGAAGCGCGTGCTTGAGGCGATGGGACTTGCCAAAGTGCAGACGTACATCCAGAGCGGCAACGTCCTGTTTGTGGCCGATGGCGAGCCTGCGCACCTCGAGATGAAGATGGAAGAGGAGATTATGCGCGTCTTCGGTCTCTCGATGCCGGTGGTGGTCAGGACGTATGAAGAATTGAAGGGTATCGTTGAGCATTGTCCTTTCGCTGCGGCTTCGTTGGCTGAAGGAGAGAGTATCCACGTCTCCTTCCTCAAGGAAGTACCCGAACCCGAAGCACTCGCCCGACTGAACGATCTCAGCTGTCCCCCTGACGAGCTCGAGATCAAAGGCCGAGAGATCTACATCCTGTTCCGACAGAGCATCCTCGACTCCAAGCTTCCCAAGCAACTGCAGAGACTTGGTGTGCCTCTGACGGATCGTAACTGGAAGACGGTCACCAAGCTGGCCGTAATGGCAAAGACACTTGCCGGCGGATAGCCATTCAGATCATCGAAGAGGAAGTCTTATTCTCAGCTAGACACGACGAAAACCGGCGACTATTCGCCGGTTTTTCTATCGCGAAGGTGCGTACCGCCTGTGTCACAGCAGGAAGACAGAGGATTGCAGCGAACGGATAACAACGATGGGAAGGTGGTGATGGACCTGCGCCTATTGCATGAGTTCGTCGATGATATTTGCGGTGAACAAGGATTTACGCGAGAACGTCGCTCGGTACGCGGGATTGTGCTGGATGAGGAAAACAACGTTGCCCTGCTCAGATGCCGCGCAGATTGGCCGGACGGTGGCCGCATGGACTGCTATCTGACTCCAGGCGGTGGAATGGAACCCGATGAGGCAGAGGTACAGACGTTGCACCGCGAGATGGCAGAAGAGCTTGGGCTAGAGATAGAGGTACTGGCTGAGATCGGCACCATCATTGACTGCTACCGTAATTTGCGTCAAAGAAATATCGTCTGCTACTTCCTCGTTCGAGCGACTGATGAATGTCAGGTGAACCGAACGGATGAGGAGAATGACTTCATCAAGAACGTGGAGTGGTTGGAGATCGATGATGCCATTAACGTTCTCGAGGCATATCCAGCCGACCCGCGTGGTCTTGTCCTACAGCGGCGTGATCGGTGTGCCTTGCTTCATGCCAAGCGATTGATCGAGAACAGGAGCGACGTCTGCACATAACGGCTGTCTAGCTATCTCCGACCCAACGCATGAACCGACGTGGACCAGCGGCATAGTCGCCACTGGTCCACTCCATATTGTTACCGATCGAGCGGCCAGAGCGGTCGACTGACGAACTTGTACTGGTATCGCTCTAGGTTGGGGTTGGCCGCGCCAGGGGCATCCACCTCAATAATAGCCTTGGCCAGCGGTTCAAAGGAAGCGCGGAAATGACCCCGGGACTTGATCAAGAGCACCCGGGCATCCGCTGGATCGATCCCTACGCTGCGGAACAGATCCGCGTCATTGCAGGCGATACGAATGGAACAGACCACCAGCCTGGTATGACCGACCTCGATTACCGCCGCACGCCCCATATTCCACTGCATGCCTCTGCCCATAGGCCCACGGGCGGTGAACAAGCCATCGCTCAGGACACGTACCGTTCCCTCGACCACCAAGGGCTCCCCATAGGCGGGTTCTGCTCTGCCGCCGATGCGGAAGGTGGCTTTGCCACCCACGCCAACCTGGAGCGCCTGTTGAACCGTTTCGGGATCCCAGATCGCTGCGGCCGCGCTGTCGGGGATGCTCCGCTTAAGCAGTTCACGCACAAGCTCGGGGGTGTCGCCAGAACCGCCGCCGCCTGGGTTGTCGGCCACATCGGCGAGAATGACCGGCCGTCGATCCTTGTCATCCAGGAGAGCCAAAGCTTCATCAAGGGCCTCTTTGGGCTTGAGAATGGTTTTTAGAAACTGGCTGCGGATCTCCCAGGCTCGTGCCGCGATGGCATCCGAACACTGCTGGGCCAAGGCGAGATCACCATCAGCTGTGGTTACCACCGATAATCCACAGTGGGGGACATCACCAAACGGGAAACCGCCAAATACAGAGACATTGATAATCCCAGGCTTGGCTTCCCATTGCTTACCCAGCTCCTTAAGCTCGACCATTGGTCCTTCAGCCGTGCGCATATTGATCGTCGGCGGCATCATCGGGGGATGGCTGTAAGCGTTGACGGGGGTTGCCAGGCCGGCGAAGATGCGCTCTAGGCAGCGGGCTGCCTCCAGCCCGCGCTCATAACCATCGATATGGGGGTTGGTATCAAAGGCGAAAACCGCATTGCAGTTAGCGCACATCTCAGCCGTGATATTGCCATGCAGATCGAGCACCACCAAAATGGGAATATCCCCTACCTGCTGCTTGATGGTCGCGACGATATCTCCTTCGGGGTCATCCACGCCTTCGGCCTGCATGGCACCGTGCAGAGCCAAGAGGACGGCATCTGGCTTTGCCTCCACCATGGAGGAGATCAGACCGTCCTTAAGGTAAGAATAGGTCTGGGCATCAGTGGGGGCCGATGGAACCGCGCTGGCACAAAGAGTGGGGATCATCTCCCAGCCGTGTTGCTGGCCAATCTCCATGAAGGCACCGATTGAGGACTTAGTCCCGGAGTAATGCGCTAGGATCTCATGGCCGATGGCGAAGCTACGATCCTTCCAGGCTTGCAGAGGCGTTTGAACCGGAGAGAAGACATTGGTTTCGTGGCTGATCATCCCCATGGCAACCCGTTTGGTCATCAGGCTCACTCCTTCATCGTTCTGCAGTGGGTGTAAGCTAGTCAATAGTATGAATATTCAATACCAAACCGACTTAACCCTTTGCCCGCATGCCTATTTATCCTGTCAGTGATGCATAACCCGCGAATAACCACCATAGGTCACTGGTTCCCAGCATTACTGCTTACCTCTTCGGACGGTAGCTCCGGGCTACTCAGCCATCGCGGGGCGGTGAGGCGGATGCCGATGGCCCCCAACGGTGCCGTAATGATGATGGCCACGACCGCCACCGCCAAGATTAGATTCCCCGATTCTACGCCTGCAGCCAAAGGAACGCCGCCGACGGCGGCTTGGACGGTGGCCTTGGGTATGTAGGCAATGGCCGAGAAAGCCCGTTCCTTGAGATTAAGCCCCGAGCCAGCAGTGGCGATGAAGACCCCGATGGAACGAGCCACTAGGCCGATTAGAACTACCAGAACGCCTGCTGCCCCTGCATGCAGGGCTACCCGGATGTCGACCTGAGCACCTATGAGGGTAAAGAGGAAGATCTCCGCCACGCGCCAGACCTTCTCGAGCTTATGCGAGAGTCGTTCGGCGATGGCGGGGGCGGTCTCTAGGATGACAAACCCCGCGGTCATCACCGAGAGCAGCCCCGCCACTTGCAGGTTCCGACCGAGCAGGGTGACAGCGATCGCCCCGCCTACGGCCAGGATCATCTCATCGGAGTCGGTGGTGGGGATACGTGAACTGCGGAAGACCCGGCTCAAGATGTAGCCGACCAGAATACCCAAAGCGATACCGCCAAGGACCTGAAACGGTATCTGTAGGGCCTGCAGATACAGAGGGGTGGAGGCTTGCTTTGTCCCCATCCCCAAGAAGGCGGTAAAGATGGTAATGGCAAAGACATCATCAATGGAGGCACCGCCGAGTATGATAATCGGGATGCCTTTGTCTTCGCCCAGTCCAGCCTTCTTGAGCGCCAGCATCTCTGGAACCACGACGGCGGGCGAGACAGCGGCAAGGATGAATCCCAGCATCCCCGCCTCTAGCAGCGACAGTCCGAGAAGGTGTTGTGCCACAATGGTGATGGTAGTACCCTCCAGTAAGCAGGGGATAGCACTCATCTTAAGAGCCGTCGGCCCCACCTTGTTTAGTGCTTCGCGGCTGATGCCCAAGCCCGCCCGTAAGAGGATGATAATCAGCGCCAACATGCGCACGTCTCCGGAGATCTCGATCAAATCTGGAGCAAGCAGGTTGAGGACATAGGGGCCTGCGGTCACACCTACCAGGATTAACCCAAGCATTCGGGGCATTCGTAGATTGGCAAAGACTTTGGCACCCACCAGACCGATCACGAGCAGTAGTGCGACGCTGTAGAGCATGTTTTGGACCTCCGTTCATCCACCTAGGCAAAACAAAGACTCCTACCCCCGCCTTCTTCACAGGGAGTAGGAGCCATTAGGCCAAAAAGCCGTTTCTGGTGAGCCCCATCACCAACAGTCATGTAGCTGATTTTAGCATTGGGGGCACACCAAGTCAAGGGTGTAGCATGCTGTGCTGTTGGTCTATGACATTATCACCATGGAGCTGTTCTGTGAGAACGTCACCATGATCAAGGAGTTAGTGATTATGTCAGGCAAGATAAGCCAGTCATACGATACGGCGCTACGGTTGTCCCGGGACCTTGAGATACCAACTGTCGGTCAGCTCGATGGTCGCCCTCCCTTGCGCATCAAGGCCCTTGTTGTTGCCGACGACTAGGAAGGTGCCTCCCATGAGCCCACCCTGAGCAAACCGATGGTCGAATGCGACCCTCTTCTCCTCAGGCATGCTGAGATTGATTGTGATCTGTTCCCCGGTCTCAGTATGGGTCGCGAGGAGACGCGTCAAACTGAGCTGCTCACGGATTATCACAGGATAGCTGATCTTGTCCAGCGGCTTTTGGGCAATGTAGTGGGCCGACTCCAGATCGAGCAGTTCCAGTGTGCTGGCGGCGCTGTTGCCAGCACCATTGTGGCTGATGGCAAGGTAGCGACGGTTGGGGGAGAGTGTAGCCCCGAGGATCTTGCCTCCCGTCGGCGCAGTCAAGAACGGCACCCGCTTGCCCTCGGGGGTGACGTAACCCGCCTCCTGCTCACTAACGTAAAGGACCAGACCGGGATGGGACCACCAGGCAGCGAGCAAACTCTGCCCATCCACCAAGACGGTCTCACGGCCCGTGACGGTGTCAAAGAGTGCTAGCTGGTGGTCGCTATGGCCGAGGAGCAGCCCGGTTCCGCCATCCAGGCGTGGACGTGGGAAACCGATGGGAAGCCAGCCGCTACCGCCATCGATCAGACGGAGATGCGGGATCCGGTCACTCATACTAAGATAGCCAAAGAGGCGCTGGGTCCTGCCGTCCTTGCTGACCTCGCCCTCAAGGATGATGCTATTACCATCGGGTGAAGCGAAGGCGACCAGTTGGAAGCCGCCTGCGCTCTCGATAGGAAACAGCTGCTTCAGAGATGGCTTGAGATCGATGACCTGCTGTGGCTTTCCCTCTCGATCGAGGAGATGCACCTCAGTAGGGCTAAGGGCCGAGTCTGTGTAGCCGAAGCTGTAGCGCTGGGCGATCGGGTCATAGGCGGTGGGGCGGGTGCCCCCGTGGGTGTAACTGGTGAGGTCGTAGACGGTCCCGCCGGAGTTCATGTTGAAGTGGTACTCCGTGGGGAGCTTGAGCTGTTCTGACGGTACGACTACTCGGGCATCCAGGTGCTTCAGGCTGACCAGCGTCCACTGATACTTGCTGCCATCGCCGTGTCGTTCGAGCGTCTCAGCCACGATCACTTCGGTGCCATCAGGTGACCATTGTGGCTGGTGATAAAGATGTGCGGCATTGATCACGGTTGTGAGCTTGTTGCTCGCCATATCTACAGCCCAGAGCGGACCACCAGATGGCATGAATTGGGTGTGCCCCCAGGTTCCAATCAGGTATCGCGCGTTGGGTGCCCAGGAGAGCATGGGGATGGCGAGCTTGGCGCCGGTGGCTGGATCGACAGGGATCTCAATCGCCTGCTCCACCCCAGTGCTAAGGTTGCGGATGATCAACTGCCCGTCACGCACCATCGCCGCGTGGGAGAGGTCGGGTGCGACGGCCTGTAGGTTGTCGTGAACCAGCACGCCATCCAGGTTGAGCGTCTGGCCTTGCTTTAGGTTCAAGAGCACAGGCGGGAGCTCGCCGCTGACAAGGGCGATCCCGCTTTCACGCAGCCAATACGAGCTCGGCAAGCCTTGCTGTACCCCCTGCAGTAGAGGGTGGGGGGTGATGCGCCAGCCGCCTGGGACTGGCATCAGCGGTACCGCAACCGACGCAGTCGATGGCATGGACAGCGGACCTGCGGTCGCCGGCGGCGCCGTTGGCGTGGCAGACGGTGACGCGGTGACAGGGACGGGGGCGGGGGTTGTGGCTGGCGACTGGAGTGAACAGCCAACCAGCACCAGTGCCAAAACCAGACCTAGCGGGACGGTTCGTCGCATTGCTTGCACCCCTTTACGGATTGGCTTTTCTTAGAAATCAGAGAAGCGTTCGGCATCGCCGAACGCTTCTCCTTTAATGTCACTGCTACTCTGGTCCTACCACTTGTTATAGCAGAAAATCTCTTCCGCCGCTTTACGCGGGCGGGGGGCGGGCTGGTCGGCAGGGTAGCCGAGGGTCATCAGCTCGACCACGCGCACATCCTCGGGGATGCCCAGCACCTGTTTGACCTCGTCTTCCTTATAGGCGCCGATCCAGCAGGTGCCAAGGCCCAGCTCAACCGCTTCCAAGGCGAGATGTTCGAGCGGGATGGCTAGGTTGATGTAGGCGCCCTTCTCGCTGGTCCCGGGCAGAGCGCAGGCCGCGATCACCACTGGTGCCTGACCGATCGATGGCTGGTTGTTGCAGGCGGGCTGGAGAGCCTGACGCACCGCTTCGTCCACCACGACAATGAAACGCCAGGGTTGCCGATTGCTTCCTGACGGGGCGAGGCGCATGGCCTCCAGGCATTGGTTCAGAACCTCTGTGGGGATGGGATCTGCTTTGTACTGGCGGTTGCTCCGCCGCATCTCGATGGCGGTCATGACGTCCATATGAACACACTCCTTCTGCGTTTCAGCCGTCTCGGATCAACGGCTGTGTTTGCTCAGATATTTCGCGGCTCTAAGGGTTCATCCCTTCCGTGATCAGCAAATGTACACAAAGAGGCGTCCGGTACTGCCGAACGCCCTTGTTATAACTATGTGAGACGTATGCCAACCATGCCCTGTAGCGGAGCAAGCCTCGATTACACTTACTGTGGTCTGTGGTCTGTGGTCTGTGGACTGTGGACTGTGGACTCTATCTTACTTCGCCAACCACTCATGGGTCAGCTTGCCTAAGACCTGCACGCCGCGGACGATGTTCTCGTCGGACGGCATGGAGAAGTTCATCCTGATGCCGTTGCTCGGCTGGGACTGGTCGATGGCAAAGGCCACGCCCGGGACGCAGGCGACGCCGCGCTTAATCCCTTCGTGGACGAAGGGGAAGCTGTCACACTCCTCGGGTAGGAAGGCCATGACGAATAGTCCACCTTCAGGTGGATTGAAGGTCACATCTGGATGGAAGTGCTTTCTCATCTCGCTGACCATGATCTCGCTCTTACGGCGATAAAGCTCTCGTGTCGCCCGGATATGCCCGGCATAGTCGCACTTGGTCATGTACTCGTTGCAGATATGCTGAAAGAGCACATTCGAGTGCACATCGGTGACCTGTTTGGCGACCGTCATGCGTGACAGAAGCGACTTATCGAAGGCGATAAAGCCAAGGCGGAAGGCGGGTGCCATGACCTTGGAGAAGCTGCCAGCGTAGATCACACGGCCATCGGTGTCGAGAGACTTGATGGCGGGAACCATCTCACCGGCAAAACGCAGCTCGCCATAGGGATTGTCTTCAAAGATCGCGATATCGTACTGGTGAGCCAGTTCGTAGATCCTCTTGCGCTTCTCAGCGCTGGTGGTGAAGCCGGTGGGGTTCTGGAAGCTGGGGATAGTATAGAGGAAACGAACATTCTTGTGCGTCTTGAGCGCTTCCTCGAGCTTTTCGATATTGAGACCATCCGGCTCCATGGGGATGCCGACTAGTTTGGCACCATACGAACGGAAGGTGTTTAGGCAACCCACAAACGATGGATCTTCAGTCAAGACCACATCGCCCTCATTGACCAATACCTTTGTCAGTAGGTCAGCCGCCTGCTGCGCACCGGAGACGATGAACAACTCGTTGCTGTCAAAGCTAATACCTTCCTGCTTAGCCAGATGCACTTTCAACGTCTCGCGCAGCGGCGCATAGCCTTCGGAGTGGCCGTATTGGAGTACTGAAACGGGGTTGGTCTTGAAGACATCGGCGGTAATGCGCGCAATCTCATCCACGGGAAAGGTCGTGGGATTGGGATTGCCACCGCCAAAGGCGATGATACTGGGATCGGCGGTCAACTTCAAGATCTCGCGGATGATCGAACCTTGAACACCTTGGA
>CAYOCI010000020.1:46195-47272 GCA_964402415.1 uncultured Clostridia bacterium | reverse complement strand
ACCTCGTTCCCTGTCATGAACATTCTCTGTTCGCCCTCAACAATCTTGGGCATCGTCACTCCTCCTTACCAGAAAGCTTGGGGCATGAATCGTCTTAGCGGCCAGATGGGATGGGGAAGCCGGTCATCGGTGCGAAGCTTAGCTGCGAGCTCCGCGACGGCGGCGGTGGCAACTACTGGGATACCAATGATCTGGGCTGCCTTCGCTACTGCATCGGCGCCTTTGTAGATCAGGTCGACGGTGGTCTCATCACCTAAGTGGGTATTGTTGATCAGCGCGTCAACGCGGCCAAACCCACGCACCTCGTCTACGATTCGATCGACGGAGCTGGTCATGGGCCGGCTTAGGTTGATGACCATGTACACCCGAAGTTCGGCGCACTCCCAGATCTCCTCGACCAAGTTGAGCGTTCGGCTGCCATAGACACCGTAGCCGACATCGTAGACCAGGTGACCATCCTTACGGAGCGACCATTTGACATCAGGATGAATGGTGCTGCCAGCCTCACCTAACCCTTGCGTCTGACGTGTCTCCCATGCAACTACATTGAGCCCAGCCTGTTCCAACTGAGCTTTGATCGGCCTTAAGGTGTAGGTCGGTTCATCAACATCCAGGTCGACCAAAGTCAGGGGCCTGTGCCCCTGTTCGTGGAGGGCTAGGGCGCGGTTGACGGCATTTTCACTCTTGCCACTGGCATACTCACCGACAAAGGCTTCGACTATTCGGGTTTGTTCCATTGCACACCCCCTCCCGCTTCGCCCCAGCGGCTCGAGACCGGACCACTTCGTCTGTTCACCGGATACGCCTGTTATCCATGGTCTGATGAAATGACAAATAGTGGTGGCAAGACAATCCCAATATCCAATGATAGCTTATCGCTTGTCGAGAAACTTATGCGGAAAGTGTGGCTATGCTAAGGAGAACATACCAATACAAGCATCAAAATGTATGCAAAAGGCATATTTTGGAGACACTACTTCTAGACAGATACCGTCTTAATAGGAGGAGAAGAGGATGAAGGCCAACGTGGCACAACTCTGGCATCAGATCTCATCATCGATCTTGGGCGATGCACCA
>CAYOCI010000020.1:0-46095 GCA_964402415.1 uncultured Clostridia bacterium | reverse complement strand
TTTTTGTCATTCTTGGGACAATCCTGCATATCTGTTGTAAGGGAAGACCAGGCAGGGGGCATGATCTGCCTGCCACAGATGGATAACAAAGGAGCGACCCAGAATGGCAAGAGCCCTTACGTCACTGGTTCGTGCGGTCATCGGCCTAAAGCCAGATCTACAGGAGACCGAAAGCTCCGAGATGGTACTGCTGCGTGAGATCGAACAGGCTCACCGTGAGTGGCGCGCCGCGTTGGCATACTGTGATCATGTGACTGACTCGAACGATATCGATTTCGCGGCCTACCACCTAAAGTCTGCACAGCAGCGCTATGTGAACCTGTGGCAGGAGGCAAAGCGCTCAGGAGTTTGCGCGTGGGATCTACCCTTCCAGGAGATGGTGATGCAGGAGATAGGCGCCTCAAGGCCAGCCACCAGACCTGACAGCTTTCCGGAGCAACGGGTTGGGGGATGAGCTTGGCAGATCGGGGCGTCCTTCTGCCAGCTGATATCAGATGACTTTGGACACCCAACGAGAGAATAGGAGGTGCGTCATATGCCCGCCAATACCAACACCGTCTTGGCGATTTTCTTTGGGCTTATCCTGCTGGTGGTCCTGTTTAGGGCGTTCTATGTGCCACTGAAGTGGGGAGTTCGCTTTCTGCTCAACTTTGGGGTCGGGATCGTGATCATCGCTGTCTTCAACCTCATCGGCGGCTTCTTCACCTTTACGATTCCTCTCAACGCTATCACCGCTACCAGTGCTGGCTTCCTAGGGTTTCCTGGATTACTCCTGGTGATCGCTGTCCAGAGAATATTGCTGTAGATTAACCATTGATGTTGTCGATTGGCCTGGAGAAAATGGAATATAGCGAAAAGCATTGTCTTTCCCCTCAAGAGGTGCTATATTTGTTCACATACTTCAAAACGTCATGTGGGAGTGTACCTAGGGTTCCGGCGGAGAGAGCTCCGTGACTGGTCCAAGCGGTACAGTGTCGTCATCGACATACACCGTGGGTAGAAAAGACCCTGCGGCAGGTTCCACCGCCCTCAAAGAGGAGGTGGCTTGCGCGCAGGGTCTCATTTTGTCTGTCTTTAATTAACGGAATATTCATCATAATTTTCGGGAGGTTATAAACCAATGAACACTCGACGTTGGCATGCAATCGGTGCTGGTATGATGATCCTGATACTCCTCTTGACTGGCTGTGGTGCGGGCGGCAAGTCTCCCAGCGGCAATACTCCACAGACCAAGACAATCACCGTAGCCCAAGGGGTCGATGCCACCACCATGGATCCCCATATGCAATCGGAAACCCCAACCAGCAGTATCCTGGTCCATATCTTTGATACCTTGCTGGAGAGAGATGACGAGATGAAGCTTCAGCCAAGTCTTGCCCTGAGCGTCAAGTCAACCTCTGACACCGTCTGGGAGGTTGAGCTCCGACCCAATGTGAAGTTCCACAACGGCGAGGCGATGGACGCCAGGTCGGTCAAATACAGCATCGACCGAGTGATTGACCCAGCTCAGAAATCTCAGCAGCTCGCCAACTTCAATATGATCACCAAGGTGGAGATCGTGGATAACCTGAAGCTCAAGATTACGACCAAGGATCCCTACCCGATCTTGCCCAATCGTCTGGCTGCGTTGTACATTATGCCAGCCGAGTATTCCAAAGCTGCCGGCGATGCTAAGCTGGCTAAGGAACCGGTTGGAACCGGTCCGTTCAAGCTTAAGCAGTGGGTGAAGAACGAGCAGGTTGTCTTAGAGGCTAATAAGGAGTATTGGGGTGGCGCACCCAAGGTGGACCGCGTCGTCTTCCGCGCCATCCCCGAGGCAGCAACCCGTTTGGCCGAGCTGCAGACCGGCGCCGTGGATCTCATCGTCAACCTTCCCCCTGACCAAGCTCAATCACTGGGCAACAGTAGCAAATACAAAGTGCTCTCGACTCCCAGTGCGCGCTTCATCTACCTAACGCCGCGTACGGATCATCCCATCCTCGGCAATACGAAGGTCAGGCAGGCCATCTCCTATGCCATTGACCGGGAGAGCATTGTGAAGAACATTCTCGGTGGCTACGGTATTCCGCTCGCTACCCCCGTACCCCAGGGCTTCTTCGGTTACGAAGAGAGCTTCAAGCCCACCCCCTATGACCCGGAGAAGGCTAAGGCGCTCTTGGCTGAAGCAGGTTACCCCAACGGTTTCGAACTCGAGATGGGCTCACCGGCTGGACGCTATCTAATGGACAAGGAAGTATCGGAGGCGATCATCGGGCAACTGGCCAAGGTGGGGATCAGGGCAAAGATGAAGGTTGGAGAATGGGGCGTCTATGCACAAAAGATCTTCAGCAAGGAGCAGGCTCCCCTATTCTTAGTGGGCTGGGGCAACTCCACCTTTGATGCTGATGGCAACTACTACTCGCTGCTGAAGTCTGGTGAACGTATGACCTATTACAATAACGCCAAGCTCGACGACCTACTCGTTCGGGCGCGTGGCACCATGGACCAAAAGCTCAGGGCATCACTCTATCACGATGCCAACCAGCATTTCGTTGATGAGCAACCGCTGATTGTGCTCTATCAGAACAAGGATGTCTACGGCACATCCAGTCGCCTGGTTTGGACACCGCGCTCAGACGAACTCATCATGCTGCATCAGGCTGATATTCAGGCTAAGTAAGGGGGAGAAGACATGGGGCGATATCTAGCGACGCGGATCCTGCATGGGATTCTGGTTATCTTCGGAGTATCAGTGGTCGTCTTCATGTTGACCCATCTCACTGGTGATCCGGTGGCTCTGATGCTGCCTCTCGATGCCACTCAAGCGCAGGTAGACCAGATGCGCCACGAGATGGGCTTTGATCGACCTTTGGTCGTCCAGTATGGATCGTTCTTGGTGCGCGCACTGCAGGGCGACTTTGGTCAGTCACTGCGTCATGCGGAAGGAGCCCTGGACCTGGTCATCGAGCGCCTGCCAGCTACGGTCGAACTGACCGTGGCGGCTCTCACGATCTCGCTTCTTGCGGCCATCCCCCTCGGTGTCATCAGCGCTATTAAGCGCCGCTCCGCCTTTGACTATCTAGCCACCGTCTTCTCACTGCTGGGACAATCGATGCCGAGCTTCTGGATCGGATTCATGCTCATCTTTGTCTTCGCAGTGCGCTTGGAGTGGTTCCCCGCTTCGGGGCGTGACGGCTGGCCAACTCTGATCCTGCCGGCGCTGACCCTAGCAGCCTATTCGACCGCCAATATCGCCCGCATGTTGCGCGGATCGCTGATCGAAACTTTGCGTCAGGATTTCATGCGCACAGCCAAGGCCAAGGGTCTGAATGGACGGGTGGTGGTCTTCCGCCACGGCCTGCGCAACGCCATGGTTCCGGTTCTGACCATCATCGGCCTGCAGACAGGTTCGCTCCTGGGTGGTGCCGTGGTCACTGAGAATGTCTTCTCCTGGCCCGGTATCGGACGTTTTGTGATCCAGGCGATCCAAAACCGTGACTTTCCCAGCGTCCAGGCGGCGGTCTTCGTGCTGGCGATGCTGATCGTGGTCATCAATATCGTAGTCGACTGCGCCTACAGCTTGGTGGACCCACGAATTCGTTACTCCTGACGCGGAGAGCCCACAGCCCGCAGCCCACAGTGGGGTCAACCCTCTGCGGGGGGGAACGTTTTATCCCCTGTGGCGCTCTCGGATGGCGACATAGGAACTAACATGAAATGAGTCCCTAGTCCCTTGTCCCAAGTCCCTCGTGGGCTACGTCGATAGGGGCGCTTTCATCCAATGCGGTGCCGCCAAAGGTGGCATGAGGGAATAACATCCCAAAGAAGGAGGATTAGATATGAGCGACCCGGCGATGACCCAGGCGACCGCGCATCCCGCTGTTCTCAACCTAACTTTGACAGGGAGAGGCGTACTGGAGCGGTTCTCATCTGGTCTCAGAAAGTATAGGCTGAATCTCGCGTCCATCCTGGGCTTGGCGTTGTTGCTGGCGGTCTTTGCCATGGCGATCTTCGCACCTTGGTTGGCACCGCATTCTTATGTTGAACAGGATATCGAGCACCGCTTAGCGCCGCCTGCCTGGATGGAGGGAGGGAGTAAATCCTTCCCGCTTGGAACTGACCATCTTGGCCGTGATATCCTGTCGCGCATCATCTATGGTGCGCGCATCTCTCTGCTAGTCGGAGTGAGCGCGGTGCTGGTGTCGGGAACGGTGGGAGTCACCTTAGGTCTGCTAGCGGGCTATTTCCGTGGCACGACCGAGACGATCATCATGCGCCTGGCGGATATTCAATCTGCCTTTCCATTCCTGCTTCTGATCATCGCGGTCATAGCAGTCTTGGGTCCTGGACTGAACAATATGATTCTGGTCCTAGGTATCACTGGGTGGGTGAGCTATGCCCGCCTGGTTCGCTCTGAGGTGCTGGCAGTCCGGGAGCGAGAATACACCGAAGCCGCCGTCGTCATGGGCCTGCCAGACCGGCGCATTATCCTGCACCATATTCTCCCCAATGTGGCTGGCTCGATCGTTATCATGGCCGCCATGGAAGTGGGGAAGGTGATCTTGTTCGAGTCCTCACTCAGCTTCCTCGGCCTGGGTGTCCAGCCCCCCATCCCCACCTGGGGCGGGATGATGGCCGATGGTCGTCAATACCTATCCACCCATTGGTGGGTAGCCACCATCCCCGGACTAGCGATCATGATGACCACCATGGGCACAAATCTGGTCGGCGATTGGTTCCGCGAGCGCCTGGACCCGCGGGCAAAGGACGCCTAGTTAGCCCGGAGGCATCAGGCATCAGGCAGAAGCTGTGGACCGACGAGGCAGTGGAGCGTAATGCGAATGCAGCACCACTGCCACCTACGACGCACTCCGATCTTGGGGTACGATGACGAGGGGCTATCTGACGATCTCTGTCATCTGATGCCTGATGGCTGATGCCTTCGGCCTATACTATAGGGGTAGGGCTAATGTATCCCTACCCCTGTAGTATATGGCAGGAGATTCGCATCCTCTTGCGGAATATCGCACAAAAACGGAGGACTATCATGCGTGAACTCGATGTTAGGCAGGTGACCGAGGCCATCGCTCGCCTGTGTCAGGAAGCCAATTTCAATCTCGGTCCGGATGTGGAAATGGCGCTGCGCAACGCCGAGGCTGCCGAGGACAAGCCTCTGGCCAAGGAGATTCTTGGGCAACTGATCACCAATGCCGAGATTGCCCAGCAAAACCAGGTCCCGATCTGTCAGGATACTGGGATGACGATCGTTTTCATGGAGATTGGCCAAGAGCTCCACTTTGTCGGTGGAGGGCTCGAAGAGGCTGTGCATGAGGGCGTTCGCCAAGGGTATAGCGCTGGCTATCTGCGCAAGTCGGTGGTGCGCCACCCGCTGACACGCGAGAATACCGGGGACAACACGCCCGCCATCATTCACAGCCGCATCGTGCCAGGCGACCAACTCACCATCACCGTGGCGCCCAAAGGCTTTGGCTCCGAGAATATGAGCGGCGTGGGGATGCTGACCCCTGCCCAGGGAGAAGAAGGCGTCAAGCGCTTCGTGGTGGAGACCGTGCGCCGCGCTGGCTCAAACCCCTGTCCACCGATCGTCGTCGGTGTCGGTGTCGGTGGCTCCATGGAGAAGGCCGCGACCCTGGCCAAATGGGCGCTGACCCGCGAGGTCGGCCAACACCACGAGGACCCCGTGGCCGAGCGGCTGGAGAAAGAGATGCTGATCGCGATCAATCAGCTTAATATCGGCCCTCAGGGGTTCGGGGGGAAGACCACCGCCCTCTGGGTGAGTGTGGAGCTCTTTCCCACGCATATCGCCAGTCTGCCCGTGGCGGTCAATATCTGCTGCCACGCCAATCGGCATAAGACGACCGTATTGTGAGGATGATGAGATGAGCGAGAGTCCACAAGTCTACAAGAACACAAGTCCACAAGCAGAGATATCTGGCACTGGCCCACGACGGCTGATCGTTCCCTTTGACGCCGAAATGGCGCGTTCCCTGCGCGCTGGTGAGCAGGTGTTGCTCACTGGGCATATCTATACAGCCCGTGATGCCGCCCATGCGCGCTTGGTGCAGGCGGTCCAGGAGGGTGAACAGCCACCGGTCGATCTCCGCAACCAAACGATCTTCTATGCCGGACCCGCTCCGGCCAGGCCCGGTGCTGTGATCGGCTCCATCGGACCCACTACCAGCGGTCGCATGGATCCCTATACTCCGACCCTCTTGGAGCATGGCTTGACCGGTATGATCGGCAAGGGCTTGCGCTCAAGCGAGGTCATCCAGTCCATGCGCCAACACGGGGCGGTCTATTTTGCCGCCTTGGGAGGGGCAGCAGCCCTCTTGGCACGTTCAGTGGTAGCGGTCGAACTGGTGGCGTATGACGATCTCGGGACCGAGGCTATTCGCCGCTTGGAGGTGAAGGACTTCCCCGTCATCGTGGCTATCGATAGTGAGGGGAAGAGCTTGTACGACAGCCCACAGCCCGCCGCCCACAGCCCACAGTAGATGGACCAGACGCAATAGGTGCCCGTCGAGCCCAGTGGGACAGGTCGCTTGAAGATCATGAAACAGGAGGTACCAACGCCGGGAGCAGACCTTGTCAGCCCTTCCTTCGGCGGGCCGTGGGCCGTTGGCTGCGGGCATTTCCTGAGACAACGTACACAACACCGCCCCCCGTCATATGATTCAGGAGACGAATGCATGTGGCGTGAAGTGTCAATGATCTTCATAGAGACTCCAGTCTGAGGGGCGGTGAATGACAATGTCGACCTCTGGTGAGGTTAAGTGCATCATCTGCGGCAAACAGGCCCAGGCTGCCTGCGGTCTAGTCATACAGGGCAGGTACATCTGCGAGCATTGTGAGCGTGAGATCGTCTACACGACTGTGTTGGATCGAAAGTATGATTTCTATAGAAACAAGCTTAAAGAGGTCCTTTGTGGGGTTCCAACGCAGTCCACGGAGGAGCCATCCATCTGAGTAAGTCGCGTCTGGCGCCGGCGCCCGCCCTTGAGTGAGCAAAGGCTGCGGCGAACGCCTCCCAAAGTGAACAGCAGGCATGGTAGCAGGACCGGCGCAAGGCTGGTCTTGTCCTTTTTTCTCTCTGGCAGTAGCGCACTTTGGGTTCAGTGAGGTTATACTAGTTCCATATGATGCAAGCACGGACAGCCCGAAGCCATCCGGCGTCAGCAGCGTCATCGGAAACCTCACCCATTAGTTCCCGATGCCACCTAGCAGCACCACAGTGAATGAGACCGCCCACTTTGCGAATAGTGGCTACTGCGGGCTGTGGGCTGTGGGCTGCGGGCATTTTCATATTAGGGGGTGCTTCAGTTGTCTGATCTCTCCCAGGATCGCGTCCCTGTCTTTGAAGCGTTGCGCCGCTATGTCGACAAGGGAACGGTGCCGTTTCACGTTCCTGGACATAAGCAGGGCAGAGGGATTCCGCAGGGCTTTGCTGAGTATGTCGGACACGAGCTGTTCAAGCTCGATATCACGGAGTTTGACGAAACCGACGACCTCCACGCTCCACATGGAGCAATCCGCGACGCCCAAAGACTCCTAGCGGAGCTTTATGGTGCAGAGCAAAGCTTCTTTATGACCAATGGCACCAGTGGAGCGATCTACGCCATGATCCTGGCCGTCTGCGGGCCAGGAGAGAAGATCCTTGTCCCGCGCAACGCTCACCGCTCGGTGGTCGGTGGTCTGATCATGAGCGGAGCTTCCCCATGCTATATGGAGCCACCTGTCGACACACGCGTGGGCATGGCTCTGGCCCTGACACCGGAGATTGTGGAACAGGCGATCATCGACCATCCCGAGGCGAAGGCTGTGCTGGTCATGCATCCCACCTATTACGGTGTCACAGGTGGGATACTGGAGATCACTGAGGTGGTTCATCGCCATGGCCTGCCGCTCTTGGTCGATGAAGCGCATGGCCCGCATCTGCGTTTCTCCGACCGCCTGCCGGTTTCGGCGGTGACAGCTGGGGCTGACATTGTGGCGCAAAGTGCCCACAAGATCCTGGGGGTTATGACCCAGGCCTCATGGGTACACGCCCGCAGCGAGCGTATCTCCATGGGACGCTTGCGTGCCATGCTGCGCTTGGTTCAGTCAACGAGCCCATCTTATATCCTCATGAGCTCGCTGGATTGGGGCCGTCATCAGATGGCTCAGCGAGGAACGGCCTTGATTGAGCGTGCCATCGAACTGGCTGAACAAGCGAGGGAGCGGATCAACCGTATTCCGGGCCTCTACTGCTTCGGCTCCGAGATATTGGGTCGACCAGGAGTTGTGGGTTACGACCCCACCAAGCTGACTGTTACTGTCACTCAGGCAGGGCTGCATGGTCAAGAGGCCGAAACATTGCTCAACGAGCGTTACGGTGTGCAGGTTGAGATGTCTGATTGGTGGAACGTCCTGGCGATGATCACCCCTGGCGACGGTCAGCGCGAAGTGGATGCTCTAGTTCACGCCTTGGAGCGGCTGGTTGCCGACTACTCCGACCTGGCGCTGCGCGAGGGGCTCTCGCTGAGGCTTCCAGCTATCCCACGTCAGGTTCTCACACCGCGAGAAGCCTTCTTTGCCAATGCCCGGTTTGTTGCTCTGGAACAGGCCGTTGGACGAGTCTCCTCTGAGATCATTGCCCCATACCCTCCTGGCATACCGATCCTAGCCCCAGGGGAAGAGATCACCCAGGAGATCGTACATTTCGTCCGATCGGCCAAGGAGAAGGGATACCATTTCCAGGGGCCCGAAGACGATAGTCTGACCAGCCTAAAGGTGGTGCATTATGATTGAGGAGCAGCTGATCCCAAACAACGATCTTATCCTTTTGCTCGATGTGGTACCGCCCCATCTGAAGATGATCCTAGAGACGCACGCGATCGATAACCTGATCGAGATCGTCCTGGACCTTGGTCGTAAGCCCGAGGCCCGTTTTCCCGATCGGTTCATCTACCTTAGTGAACAGCCTGTCACCCGTCAGGATATCGATCACGTCATCGACCGCGTCGGGAACTTTGGCGGTGACAACCGTGCCGGGATCGAGCGAACCCTGCATCGGATCTCAGCCATTCGTAACCGTAAAGGAGTCGTCATCGGGCTAACCCTGCGCGTCGGACGAGCGGTCTATGGGACAATCGAGATCATCCGTGATGTGATCGAAGCTGGTCAGAGCGTGCTGTTGCTCGGCAAACCTGGGGTCGGCAAGACCACCATGCTGCGCGAGGTGGCGCGGGTGCTGGCCGATGAGTTCATGAAGCGTGTCGTGATCGTCGACACATCCAATGAGATCGCGGGCGATGGCGACATCCCACACCCTGGGATCGGACATGCCCGCCGCATGCAGGTGCACAGCGTGGAGTGTCAGCACGACGTGATGATCGAGGCCGTGGAGAACCACATGCCCGAGGTGGTCGTGATCGATGAGATTGGCACCGAAGCTGAGGCCATGGCAGCCCGCACCATCGCTGAACGTGGGGTGCAACTGATCGGTACCGCCCACGGCATGACATTGCAGAACCTGATCCAGAACCCCACCCTCTCCGACCTGATCGGCGGCATCCACAGTGTCACACTGAGCGATGACGAAGCCCGCCGTCGCGGTACGCAGAAGACCGTCCTCGAGCGTAAGGCGCCGCCCACATTCGGTGTGCTGATTGAGATCCAGGACAAGAATACCTTCGCCATTCATTCCGATGTTACTTCCACCGTGGACCTTATCCTGCGCGGTCATGAGCCACATCCGGAGGTCCGCATCCGCCGTCCCGATGGGGAGGTGGAAGTGGTGCAGCGCTCCAATACCGAGACGCTTGCCCTCGACCAAGAGGTCTTTGACCATGGCGATCAAGTGGAGAAGGTAGCGCGCTTCGTCGATGTGGTTAAGGTCTATCCCTATGCGGTCAACCGCAACCTGATCGAACGCGCCATTCGCCATGCTCGCTTACCGGTCCATGTCGCCAAGTTTCTCAGCGATGCCAACGTCGTCCTGACGCTCAAGGCACAACTGCGCAAGCTGCCGCCTAAGTTGGTCGAAGCGAGGGAGAGCGGCGTCCCGGTCTACGCCGTCCGCTCCAACACATCGGCTCAGGTGGAAGCGGCGCTGAAGAGCCTGCTGCGCTCGCGCCCGCATGGCGAAGGCGATGGCGAGGACGAACTGGCCGGTCCTCTGGACGAGGCGCAGGCTGCCATCGAGAGTGTGATGCTCAACCAGGAGCCTGTGGAGCTGGCTCCACAGGACTCCCAAGTGCGCCGTCTGCAGCATGGGTTGGCCGAGCGCTACAACCTGCGTTCCAAGAGTATCGGCGAAGAGCCTCATCGCCGGGTGGTCATCTTTGCGTAATGGCAAGTTGTTGCGGATGGCAGTTCTTGCCCTTGACAGAGGCTACCCAACTCCCGTACACTATTATTGGAAGGAAAAAATAAACAGCCGGAGGGGATCTCTATGAAGCTAGTCGTTGCCGTCATCCAGGACAAGGACAGCCAAAGAGCAGTGGAAGCCTTGGTGGCGAAGGGGTTCCGTGCCACCAAACTAGCCAGCACCGGCGGTTTTTTGCGTGCAGGTAACACAACGTTGCTGGTCGGCGTAGAGAACCATCAGGTGCAGCAGGCCATCCAGGTCATCAAGAGCACCTGCCAATCCCGTGAACAGTTGGTTACCCCGCTATCCCCAGTGGGTGGGACTGTCGAGTCCTATGTACCGTACCCCGTGGAAGTCATCGTTGGCGGCGCCATCATCTGGGTGGTCGACGTTGAACGGTTTGAGAAGGCCTAAAGGACAGGATAGGTGGCATGAAAATCAACCCGCTTGATCACCGCACTGGTTCCGTTCTACCCATCGACCACCGCACTGCGCAGCCCGAGGTCTTCTCACAGGAGATCAACAAGGCCAACCGGGAGCTCATCAATCGCGATCTTCAGGAGATGCTCAAGCGCATCGAGCAGATAGGTGAACGACTAGAGCATAACCTAACCCTGAGCGACCTACGTGACTATAAACGTCAGGTCGGTGATTTCCTGCGCCTGGTCTCGCGCCGCGGCTTCTCTGTCGAACAGGAGACTGCCTGGGGCTTTAGTGGCCAGCAGAAGCTCTATACCACCGTCCGTGCGATCGATCGTCAGATGGCTCGCTTGGGTGAGATGGTGATACAGCAAGAAGACGATCACCTGAAGGTGATCGCGGCCATGGACACCATTCGTGGATTAGTGATGGATCTGTATACTTAGGTGGAGGATCTGAGCAATTCAGACTATAGAGGCCCGGGTCACAGCTCTGGAGCTCCTCTGCGGGCTGCGGACTGATGGCTCTGGGCTGTATTCAAGGAGTGCCTATGTGGTCACAACCGATCCATGGGCAGCCGGTCGCGGTGCGCATCTTGGCACAAGCCATGGCTCAGCGACGCCTGGCCCATGGTTATCTCTTTGTTGGTCCTGAGGGAGTGGGCAAGCGTTTGACCGCCCTCAGGTTGGCTCAGGCCATCAACTGTGAACAAGGAGAAGGGCAGGCCTGTGGGGTCTGCCCTTCTTGTCATAAGCATGCCCAAGGGCTGCATCTCGATCTGCACTTGGTGACACCCCATGGCCAACGGATCAGTGTTGAACAGGTCAAGGAACTGAGTGCGGAGATGGTCCGCCGTCCGCACGAGGGACGCTACCGTGTGGCCATCCTTGACCCGGCTGATCGGCTCTCACCAGAGGCGACCAATGCTCTGCTGAAGACCCTAGAAGAGCCGGCGCCGGCGAGCGTGTTCATCTTGATCTCGGACAACCTTGAGGGGATCCTTCCCACCATACGTTCGCGCTGTCAGATGGTTCGCTTTGGTCAACTGCCGCCGGCTTCCCTTGAAAAGATCCTAGTCGAGCATGGAGTGGGTGCCGAGCCGTCCAAAATCCTTGCTCGGCTGGCTCGGGGCAGTGCTCAAGAAGCCTTGCGCTTGGCGGCCAGTCCTGATTGGCGGGAAGAACGAAGCACGCGGCTTCAGCAGTTTGCCGAGATCGATGGCTGGGACCTGATTCGTCGTCTGAAGTGGGCGGAGGAGCAAGACAAGGCGCAGAGCAAGGAGCAACTGATTGACATGCTTAAGCTCTGGCAATCCTGGTACAGAGATCGAATGGTCGTGGGCTTAGGAGCCGACGGGAAGTTGCTGCAGAACCCAGATGCTGAAGCGAGACTGCGCGGCATCCCGCGGCGTTCACGGTATGAACTTGAGACCGATATCAACCGTTTGGGAGAGGCTATCACGGCGCTGGAGCGAAATGCCGTTCCGCGTTTGGTATTAGAGAATGTGCTCCTAGGATTAAGGAGGTAGAGCATGGTCAACGTTGTCGGCATCCGCTTTAAGCGGGCTGGCAAGATCTACTATTTCGATCCCGGCGAGATCGAGCTGCAGTCTGGTGATAAGGCTGTGGTGGAAACGGCGCGTGGGGTCGAGATGGGTGATGTGGTCATAGGACCGCGCCCAGTGGCCGATGATCAGGTGGTACAGCCGCTGAAGATGGTCATTCGCAAGGCTAACGAGCGAGATCTTGCCCAGTACAATGAGAACAAGACCAAGGAGAAAGAGGCCTTCCAGGTCGGCCTGCAAAAGATCATCAGCCATGACCTTGATATGAAGCTAGTCGAGGTGGAGTACACCTTCGACGGCAGCAAGATCATCTTTTACTTCACTGCCGATGGGCGCGTGGATTTTCGCGAACTGGTCAAAGACCTTGCCAGCGTTTTCCGCACCCGCATTGAGCTTAGGCAGATTGGTGTGCGTGACGAGGCGAAAATGCTCGGTGGGCTAGGTTGCTGCGGACGTCCGGTCTGCTGCAATACCTTCCTCGGTGACTTCGTCCCCGTCTCGATCAAAATGGCCAAAGAGCAGAACTTGTCACTCAACCCGACCAAGATCTCTGGTATCTGTGGTCGACTGCTATGCTGTTTGAAGTATGAGTCCGAAGGCTATGGCATGGAAGGGCTAGACGTTCCTGAACTGGGCAGCATGGTCATGACCACCGAGGGCGAGGGTAAGGTTACGCAGATTAGCACCAACAAAGGCTTCGCCAAGGTCCGCCTAACCGAGAGCAACAAAGTGCTCGAGTTCCCGCTCGATGAGATCGACCTGATTAGGCCCGAACAGCCGGCACCTAAGGGGTGCAACTGCGGAAGCGCTGGTGGCGATGGGTGCAGCTGTCCGGGGCATACGGCTGCCGAAGCTGAAGCGGCGGAGGGCGAGGAGCCGGACCTCGAGCTCACCCCAGAAACGGACGAACCCGAAAAACAGGAGTAGCCGCAAGGCTACTCCTGTTGCCAGGTTGGGCGTGGCTGCTGTAGGGGCGCCGCCATGCTGCGCCCGATGCCAATGCCCACCGCAGTCATAACTACCCCAGACCCGGCTAAAGAGCAACAGGTCCACTCCCGCCAAGCGCTACAATTAGGCGGGCTGGGCGCACGTCGACAGCGACTGGGAGAGTCGCGAGAGACAGTTGAAGCGAAGGACGGGAGCTTGCTGGCCCACTAGAATAGGTAAGCGCGTGACCTTCAGCGGGCTGTGGGCTGTGGGCCGCGGGCTTGGAATTGAGGTGCCATACATGCCCGAGATCCCCCTCAGACCAGGCGAACGCATTGATGACCTGATGCGCTCGGGACTGAAAATCATCCAGAGTGACGCCAGCTTTGCCTTCTCCATGGACGCTGTGCTGCTGGCACACTTTGCCTCGCTTAAAAAGGATGATCGCGTCTGCGACCTCGGTACGGGCAGCGGTGTTATCCCGCTCCTGCTCTCGACCCGCCGTCCACTCAGCGAGCTGGTCGGACTGGAGATCCAAGGTACGGTGGCCGAGATGGCTGAGCGCAGCATCGCGCTCAATGGCCTGAGCGAGCTGATCCGCATCGTCCACCTTGATCTGAAGCTGGCTCCGGATCAGCTAGGCAGCCATCAGTTCGACCTGGTGGTTTCCAATCCCCCTTACGCCCCACGTGGCGCTGGCATCGTCAACCCTGATCAACCCAAGGCCATCGCCCGCCATGAGATCCATTGCACCTTGGGCGATATCCTATCGGTGGCCAAGCGCCTGCTCAAACCCCAGGGACGCTTTGCCATGGTCCATCGCCCCACCCGACTGGCCGAGATCATCGCCGGGATGCGCGAGGTGGGGATCGAGCCCAAGCGGATGCGGCTGGTCTATCCGAAGCTCGATCAACGCCCCAACATGCTCCTGATCGAAGGGCTGAAGGGTGGTCGACCAGAGATGATTGTGGAGCCGCCGCTAGTGGTCTATCAGCCCAATGGTGAATACACGCCTGAACTCCTACAGATCTACTTTGGGGGTGAACCTGATGAGTGACCAGTCTCATGGATATGGAACCCTCTACCTGGTGGCCACCCCCATCGGCAATCTGGAGGATATCACTCAGCGGGCCGTGCGCGCCTTGGGTGAGGTTGACCATGTCGCCGCTGAGGATACACGCCAGACGCAGAAGCTGCTGAATCACTTAGGGATCAAGGCCACCCTGATCAGCTACCACGAACATAACGCTCGGCGGGTAGGCGAGGACCTGATCGCTAAGCTCAAGGCAGGGGAGAGCATCGCGCTCGTCTCCGATGCCGGTATGCCGGCGATCTCCGATCCCGGTGAGGATCTAGTCCTCCTTGCGGCGCAGGAGTCGGTTCCCGTCACTGTCATCCCTGGCGCCAGCGCCTCGCTGAGCGCCCTAGTCCTGTCTGGACTTCCCACGCAGCGCTTCGTCTTCGAGGGCTTTCTTCCCGTCAAAGGGCGTGAGCGCAAAGAACGCTTAACTGCGGTGGCGAAAGAAGAACGAACCGCCATCCTCTACGAGGCACCACATCGTGTACTCAAGACCCTAGAAGAGCTATCTGCCGTCTGCGGACCGGAGCGCCCTGCAGCCGCCGCCCGTGAGCTGACCAAGCTCTACGAAGAGGTGCGGCGAGGTACACTGGCCGAGTTGATCGCCCACTTCACAGTGACCGAACCCCGCGGTGAGTTCGTTCTGGTGATCGCCGGACATACCCCTGAGCAGGTGGAGCTGAGCCAGGAGGAGACCATCGCGCTCGTAGGCGAGCTGATGGAGTCCGGCATGGCCAAAAAAGAGGCGATCAAAGAGGCCGCCAAACGTGCCGGCATGGACAAGCGCGAGTTGTACAAGCTGATGGTTGGTGTGTAGGGGCGCTGCTCAGCCGCGCCCGGGACCACAGCCCACGGTCCACAGAAGCGTAACCGATGTTGGCGCATCTGTTAATGACCCACCCGGGGGATGTAGCATGGCTGCATCCCCATTCTTGGTATTCTGCGTAGCCTTGTCTCCTCAATTACACGTGCATAGGTAGAACCAGAAGGAGGCCACCCATGTCCGATTCGACGTTTCTCACCACCGCTCAAGCCCTACGTAGCGGTCAACTCGATCCGGTGCAGTACATAACCGAACTCTGCGACCGAATCGACACCATTGATCCCCGTATCCATGCCTTCCTGCCCGAGGCCGGACGCCGCACGCGCCTGCAAAGCGAGGCACGCGGTCTTGTCCAACGTTACCCTGACCCTGCTACCCGTCCGCCGCTCTTCGGTATCCCGGTCGGAGTCAAGGATATCTTCAGCGTCGATGGCTTTACGACCAAGGCTGGGTCGCAGCTGCCTCCTGCCCTCTTTGCAGGTCCTGAGGCTGCTTCTGTTACGGCTCTGCGCAACGCGGGTGCGCTGATCGCAGGCAAGACCGTCACCACCGAGTTTGCCTTCGCAGAACCTGGACCGACGCGCAACCCTGTCAATCCCCAGCATACCCCGGGTGGTTCCAGCAGTGGTTCCGCTGCTGCTGTGGCGACCGGGCTTAGCCTGCTCACCCTAGGCACTCAGACCATCGGCTCGGTCATCCGCCCTGCCGCCTTCTGTGGGGTGGTTGGCTTCAAACCCAGCTATGACCGAATCCTGAGCCAAGGCTTGGTTTATTTCTCGGCCTCCGTGGATACCATCGGTTACTTCACCCCGGACGTGGCCGGTGCTCGCGCGGCCGCCTCGGTGCTCTGCCAAGATTGGCGCAGCAGCCCGCCGCACCTGGAGGCCACCCGCCTGCCCGTGATCGGTGTCCCCAAAGGACCTTATCTGGAACAGGCCTCGCCCGAGGCGCTAGCCGCCTTTGAGCAGCAACTGGATCGACTGGCCGCAGCAGGCTATGTCATCAAGCGCGTCCCCGCGTTTTCTACCATCACAGCCATCAACCACCGCCATCGTCGCCTAGTCTTTGCCGAGGTGGCAGAGGTCCATAGGGACTGGTTCCCCAAGTACGGACCACTCTATCGCCCTCGCACCGTGGATGCCATCGTCCAGGGACAGGGGGTCAGCGCTGCCGAATACGTCCAGGCCAAGGCGGGCTGCCTGGAGCTGCGTGACGAGCTAGAGCAGCAGATGGCGGCGCACGGAATCGACCTCTGGGCAAGCCCACCGGCCGTGGGACCAGCCCCCGAGGGGATCGACTCCACCGGCGACCCGATCATGAACCTTCCCTGGACCCACGCCGGCATGCCCGCTGTCTCACTCCCTGCCGGTTTTGCTGCCAACGGTCTCCCATTAGGGCTACAGTTGGCCACCCGCTTCAATATGGACGAGTACCTGCTGGCGTGGGCCGAACCCATGGAAGCGGTGCTTCGCCAACGTGCGTAGGTCGTAAGATGAAGAAGCAACTTCCCAAGCAGTATGTTCGACAGATTTGGCGCGCGATCATGGAGTTCTCCATGATCAGAGCTGGCGACCGCGTCCTAGTCGGGCTCTCCGGAGGTAAAGACAGCTCTTTCTTGCTCTACGCGCTTGCCACCTTACGCGAGCATGCACCATTCGACTTCGACCTGGCTGCAGCCACCATTGACCCCATGTTTGACAATGAGTTCCCGACCGAGCGTCTGGCTGAACTCTGCCACGAACTCGACGTCCCTTTCTTCCTCGAACGCCTGCCGGTGGCTGAGGCCGCCTTTGCCCCTGGGACGCAGAATCCCTGCCCGCGCTGCGCCTACTTCCGCCGTGGTGCGTTGAACCGCATCGCCTCGCGTGAAGGCTACAACCGCTTGGCTCTGGCGCACCACCATGACGATGCCGTCGAGACCTTTCTCATGAGCATCCTTTACTCCGGACAGATCAAGACCTTTGGCCCGACCACACCTCAGGACGACGGCCTTTTGGTCATCCGCCCCTTGATCTACCTACGCGAGGCGCAGATCCGCGCGGCCTACCGCTTCTTCGCCTTCGAACCGATCAAGAGCCCCTGTCCACTTGATGGCAAGAGCACCCGCCAGGTGGTGAAGGATCAGATTCGTGCCCTCGCCCGGCAGAACCGGACCATCTACGATAACCTCGCCGCCGCCATGCGTGTCCCAGCCGATCGGATCGAGCTCTGGCCACCCGAACCGACCAGGGAAGAGATGCACCAGCGCTATCTGGAGATCTTCAAAGGTTGACGGTATTGACACCCCATTCCACATTCTGTTAGAATAGCCTTGGTTCTGTGTACCGTTTTGCCCAACGGCGAACTCCACGGTTGGCCCGACTCCTCGCCCATCTGTGGGCTGCGGGCAGGGGCTGTGGGCATCATTCGATTGGAGCGTGTTAAACAGATGTTCGTATCTCGCCAGCTCGTCTAGATTGCGACGGGAGGACTCTGTCCTTTTTTAGCAGTCGGAGATGAATAGGCGAGAGAGCGGAGTCTGTACCAGGGCATAGCATCAGGCCGTGGGCAGGATCCCCACGGCCTTTTCACGTACGTTTTGCACTCTGCCATCGGCAGTTTCGGAGGGCAGTTTCCTCCTGCGATCGGACCCAATTTAAGGCAGCATCAAAGGAGGCAATCATCATGAGCTTACTAGAAGTCAACAATGTCGCTAAGTACTTCGGTGGTCGCCGCATCATCGAGGGGCTGACCTTCTCCGTTCATGCGGGAGAGAAGGTGGGCCTGATCGGACGCAACGGCTGTGGCAAGACCACCATCTTTCGCATGATCATGGGACTTGAGGAGATCGATGAGGGCTCCATCCACAGGACCAGTGGTCTGAACATGGCCTACCTAACCCAGCAAGACGAACTAGCCGACGAAGGGACACTGATCCAGGCCATGACCCAGGTCTTCGCGAACTTGCATGGTCTGGAGCGCTCGCTTCGCCGATTAGAGGAAGAGATGGGCAGGCCCGAGGTCTATGAGAACGAGGTGCGGCTGGAAGAGGTCAGTACCCGTTACGGTCGCCTTAGTCAGCAGTTTGAGCAGCAGGGGGGGTATACCTACCCCAGCCGGATCAGGGCGGTCCTCTTCGGCCTCGGCTTCGACGAGAGCCAGTTTGACCAGCCCTTAGCCACCATGAGCGGCGGACAGCGCATGCGTGCCGCATTGGCGCGATTATTACTACTCGAACCCGACATGCTGCTGCTCGACGAGCCGACCAACCATCTGGATCTGGAAGCTTGCCAGTGGCTGGAAGACTATCTGAAGGGCTACAAGGGAGCGGTGCTGATCGTCTCCCATGACCGCTACTTCCTGGACCGCGTCGTGACCAAGATCGTCGAGGTCGAGTATCAGAAGGCGATCACCTATCGTGGCAACTACTCCGCCGCCATGCTGCAGAAGGATGATCATCTGCAGCGCCAGGCCGATGAGTATCGGCGTACCCAGGCCGAACGGGCCAAGTTGCAGGACTATATCCGCAAGTGGCAGGCTGGGACCAAGGCGACCATGGCCAAGAGCCGCGAGAAGATGCTCGCTCGACTGAAGCCCGTGGACGCCCCCAAGAAGGGCGCTAAGACCATGCATATCTCCTTCGCCCCCACCTACCAGAGCGGCACCAAGGTGCTTTATCTCGAAGGGATCACTAAGGGATTCAAGGAGCGTCTCTTTGGCCCTCTGGATGCCATCGTCAACCGCCGCGAGCGGATCGCCGTGGTCGGACCCAATGGCGCTGGCAAGTCCACGCTGCTCTCGGTGATCACCGGTATCTACGAGCCCGATGACGGCATGATCCGCTGGGGGGCAGGGGTGGAGTGGAGCTACTTCCGCCAAGGTCTCGACGACCTCACCGACAGGAACACCGTGCTCGAAGAGATGCTTGATACCGAGGACATGAACAACGAAGAGGCGCGCACCATCCTCGGGCGCTTCCTCTTCACCGGCGAGGATGTCTTTAACCTCGTCGGCAAGCTCAGCGGCGGCGAGCGCAGCCGCTTGACCCTGGCGAAGCTCTTTGTCCAAGGGGCGAATCTCCTGATCCTCGACGAGCCGACCAACCATCTCGACATCCCCGCCAAGGTCGCCCTGGAAGAGGCGCTGACCAGCTTCCCCGGCACGGTGATCTTCGTCTCCCATGACCGCTACTTCATCGACCGCGTTGCCACCAAGGTTTGGGAGATCCGCGATGGAAGCTTACGCTTCTTTGACGGCGGCTACAGTCACTACCAAGAGGTGCTCCAGAGCGAGAAAGACGCCGCCGAGGCCGCCCGCCTCGCCGCCATCGCCCAGAAGAAGGAGCAGGTCACTCAAGCCAGGGCCCAGAATCGCGCCGCCAAGGCTGAGGTCGATCCCATGCTCATCGTCGAGCAGGAGATCACCACCCTGGAAGAGGAGAAGGGCAGCCTAGAGACAGAGATGGGCGACCCCGACTTCTACCAGCGCGACGACACCCAGGGAAAAGTCGACCGCTACCACGCCATCCTGGCGCGGTTGGAGGAGCTCTACCAGCATTGGGAACAGGTATCTAGTGAGTAATGAAGCAGCCGGTGGTGACGCCCGCCACCACCGGCTGCTTTTGGACCCGACCAAGCAGATCTCACCACCAGTCCGCTGTATTACATCGCGAGCTTCACTGCCGACGAGCGCCGCCACGCTCAGATGTTCCAGCTCATCCTCTTAGTCGGCGTAATCGCATGTAACCACAAAGGCCTGTGTTGACGATTGTCAACACAGGCCTTTTTTTACCTAGCGGGAAAACTTGCTGTTGCCTTGGCCGTTGTTACCTTTGATGTCCTTGCTCTGCTTATCTTCGAGCTTTTTCGCTTGTCCTGGCGGCAGTTGCTTGGCCTCGGTCTTCTTCCCATCTTCCTGGGGCTTGGTGGTCATCTTCATCGCTTCGGTGCTGGCCTTCAGCTCGGTCAGATTAGCTTTCTCGGCCTGTTGTACGGCCTCGTCGAGCTTCTCAACCTGCTTCTCCAAAGCTTCAGTGAGCTTCAAGAGTTGCTCTTCGGTGGCGCCGAACTTGACTAGGTTCTTCATGATCGAGGGCTTGGCCGTGGCAGGGACCTTGAGGTAAACGCGGCTGAGGACCTCGATGCGGTGCTGGTTAACAGCCTTGATCAACTTCTGGCAGTCATCCTTGTCCTCATCATCATCGATATCGACGTCTTCATCTTGGTTCTCTTCCTCGTTCTGCTCCACTTGTTCAGCCAGCTTCTGCGCCTCGGCCAGGCGTTGCTCGGCCTCTTCCATCAGCTTAGTGGTCTGTTCAGTGAGCTTCTCGACCTCAGCCGTTACCTGCGCGCCGGTCTCATCCAGCTGCGCCTTGGCGGCGAGGTATTGAGCCTCGGCGATTCTCTTGGCAGCGAGCTCAGCGTTCAGCTTGGCCTTCAGCTCTTCGCCACGGGTCAGCGCCAGCTGCAGTTTCTCCAGGACGCGGAGGATGGGATAGAAGGGGCTATCTACGGGGATGTCCAGCTTGGTTACCCACATGGTGGCCTCGGGGGTCTGGGTGGTTTCTTCGGTTTCAGTGTTGGTTGTAGTCTCGGTCGTGGTTTCCGTGGTCGTGCTTTCCGTGGTCGTCTCAGTGGTGGTCGTAGTGGCCTGGTTTTCAGTGGTGCTGGTCGTGGTAGCGTTTTCACCAGGGACCGTGATCACACTCTGGGGCGAGGCCGTGGTGGTAGTCGTAGTGGTGTTCTCGGCTAGGGCTACCGACCCTAACGAACCGATGAGCAGAGATGTGGCAACCGTCAGTGCGGCGATCTTCTTCTTCATCATATAGCACTCCTTCAAATAACCCGCAGCCCACAGCCATCAGCCCGCAGTAGGGTGAGGATCGGGAGACCATCTGTCCCTCATCTCCCCACCTGGTGACTTGGTGACTTGGTGCCTTGGTGGCTTGGTATCGTTATCTCCCTGAACGGCCGTTCAAGTGTTCACGGATATCATTCCGCGGGTGATCGGGCTTTGTGGGGGTTAGTGATCAAAAAGCATCGAGGAGGCGAAGGAGATGATATTTCGCGGGGCGAATGTTGAGATAAAGACAATGGGAGGTGTAATCATGGAGAAGAAGCGAGTAATCGGATACCTGGATCAGATCTCTGAACGGCTCTACGGTATCAGTGACTGGCTCTATCACAATCCCGAGGTGGGGCTGCAAGAGTTTAAGGCCAGCGCACGCTATGCGGAGGAACTGGAGAAGGAAGGCTTTACGGTCGAGCGGGGCTTAGCGGGGATGCCTACATCCATCAAGGCCACCTACTCCACCGGTTCGGGGCCAACCATCGGCTTCCTGGCCGAGTATGATGCCCTTCCAGCCATAGGGCACGGCTGTGGGCACAACATTATCGGCGCATCCAGCTTAGGAGCAGCTCTAGCGGTCAAGGAACTGCTCGCAAATCATCCGGGGACTGTGATCTTCTTCGGCACACCGGCTGAGGAAACCGTCGGTGGCAAGATCGCCATGGCTGATGCCGGTTGCTTCGCAGGGGTCGATGCTGCCATGATCGTCCATCCCGGGGTCAGCACCCGTGTGGGTGGTACATCCCTGGCGTCGCACCCGATGCAGATTAGCTTCAAGGGGAAGACCGCCCATGCGGCCGCTGCACCGCATATGGGGGTCAATGCCCTGGACGCCATGATCATGACCTTTGTTGGCTTGCGCTCACTGAAGATGCACCTGCGGGACGATGTTCGCATCCCCGGAATCATCACCCATGGTGGTGATGCGCCCAATGTCATCCCTGATAAAGCGGTGGCACGCTTCAGCATCCGTTCGGCCGATGTGGAGTATCTGGAAGAGGTCCTGGAAAAGGTACGCAACGTCGCTCGCGGTTGTGCCTTAGCTGTGGGGGCGGAGGTAGAGTTCTACCATTACGAGCCGCTCTTTAAGGACATGCGTAACAACCAGCTGCTCTCGCAACTCTTCATGGATAATATGGAGAGCTTAGGCGAACCGGTCATGGTCTCTGATGGCAAACCGGGTGGCTCCACTGATATGGGCAATGTCAGTCATGAGGTGCCCAGCATTCATCCCAGTGTCGCCATCGGTTCGCCTGACTGTGTGCGTGGACATTCCATCGAGATGGCTCAAGCCACCATCTCCGAGGCTGGTCACCGCGGTTTGCTTCTAGCAGCCAAGGCCATGGCCATGACCGCTGCCGACCTGATCGCCGTTCCAGCGCTGCTCGCCCGGGCCAAGGATGAGTTCGAGGTTCGGATGGGGCGCAAATAGGCGCGTCATCAGCCAGCAGGCATCAGAAGCTCTGACTAATCGAACCCAACGTCGGGCGATGGCTTTTGCAGTCGCCGACGAACAACCAGTTCTCGCAGATCGATACCTGCTAAGGGGGAGACTTTGTGGAACAGATCTATCGTATGGCCTTGACCCTGGTGGTCGGAGCTTGTGGGGGGGTCATTGCCCTACGTTACAAGGTGCCGGCTGGTGCCATGGTCGGGTCGATGCTCGCCGTGGGGTTGTTCAACGTTATCGGTGTGCAGCTCTCCAACCTTCCGCCCAACTTCAGAAATGGAGCTCAGATCGTGGTTGGGGCGATCGTCGGTATGAGCATTACACGTGAGACACTACTCAGCTTAAAGGGGATGATTATCCCCGCCTTCCTCCTCGTCTTCGGCATGATCGCTGCCGGACTCGCCTTCGGATGGCTGATGGCTAAGTTGACCGGTTGGGACCTGGTCACCACCATGTTTGCTAGTTCACCCGGTGGTATGACCGAGATGACCATCGCCGCCTACTCCATGGGCGCTGACGGGCCCAAAGTGGCGCTGCTGCATCTGATCCGTATGGTCAGTGTCGTCTCCATCATTCCGTTCCTGCTCAAGTGGTTGTTGAAGGTGCCATCCGCGCAGTAGCGCGGAGCCCACAGCCATCAGCCCACAGCCCGCAGTAGTCACCATCCGAGGCAACCGATGTTCCATGATCACCCAATAGATAACTTGAAAGGAGTCCTGACACATGAACAAGCAAGAGATTTGGGCCCAGGTGGATGCTATTAGCTCGCGACTGTTTGAGATCAGTGACTGGATGTACCATCACCCCGAGATCGGCCATCAGGAACGAGAAGCAGCCAAGCTGCTGGTGGCGGAGCTGAGGAAACACGGCTTCGAGGTTGAGCATCCCTACGCTACCATGGAGACTGCCTTCAAGGCTGTTCACCATGGATCCCAACCTGGTCCCACCATCGCCATTCTCGCCGAGTACGACGCTCTGCCAGGACTAGGTCATGGCTGCGGGCACAACATCATCGCCTGCTCGGCCATAGGTGCCGCCATCGCACTCAAGGAAGCCTGGACAGACCTGCCGGGCACACTGATCCTCTTTGGCGCTCCCGCTGAAGAAGGCGCGGTGGATAACGCCGGCGGCAAGGTCATCCTCGTCGAGAATAACGCCTTCGATGGCGTCGACGCCGCCATGATGATCCATCCATCCAACCGTACCAGCCTAGGTGGCAGCTCCAACGCCCGTGAGGCGATGGAGATCACCTTCAAAGGCAAGCCCGCCCATGCCGCTGGAGCGCCCCACGAAGGGATCAACGCTCTTGACGCCGCGATCCAGACCTTCAACGGCTTCAACGCGCTCCGCCAGCACGTGAAGCCCGATGTTCGCATTCACGGCGTCATCACCGAAGGCGGTGTCGCGCCTAACATCGTCCCAGAGCGTGCTGTGATCCGGATGTACGTCCGCGCTGCCGATGCCTCGTACCTAGCTGAGGTGGTGGAGAAGGTGAAGAACTGCGCCCGTGCCGGAGCTTTGGCCACCGGCGCCACCGTTGAGTTCCGCCAAACGGCTAAGACCTACAAGAACATGGTCAACAATCAGGCCATGGCTGCAGCCTTCAAGGCCAATGTCGAACTGATGGGTGAACCGATCAGCGCTTCGGCTGGGGCTGGTGCCGGATCCACCGACATGGCCAATGTCAGCCATGAGGTACCGGCCATTCATCCCTACATCGGGATCTCGTCCAGGAAGATCACCGGCCACAGCCACGAGATGGCCGATGCCACCATCTGCAATGAGGGGCACCATGGCCTCGTCGTCGGGGCCAAGTCCCTGGCGGCTACCGCGGCTGATCTCTTTGACAACCCGAACCTATTGGCCTCGATTAAGGCCGAGTTCCAGACTAACGTCAAAAAGGCGTAGTGGAATCACAACGGGGGAGCCTAATGGCTCCCCCGTTTTCTATATGCAATTGTCAGCCAGTGCTTTCTCTATTTAGGCTGGGCTTAGTTGCTAGCTTTAGCGGACGTCCGCAGCTCGTCCATGCAGTGGCTGCAGATGTTTTTCCCTCTGTAATTTTGCACGCCGGTGGCATTGCCACAGAAAATGCAAGCTGGTTCATATTTTTTCAGGATGATCTTTTCGCCATCAACGTAGATCTCAAGTGAGTCTTTCTCATCAATGGAAAGAGTCCGGCGAAGCTCGATGGGGATAACCACCCGACCTAGCTCATCTACCTTACGGACAATGCCTGTTGACTTCATCTGTACGCTCTCCTCCTTCTACATAGTTCGACAAGTTGTGCCTGTCTTCATGATACCAGTTACTCCCATGACAGTCAATACATCCACTACTAGATTATCCCTTGTGGCTTTTTGTAAGACACGGTAGGAATGGGAAGGATCTGCCTGTGATTGGTTGCTAATAAGGTATTTGGGTATTCAACAACCATAGTATACGGATTTAATGCAAACAAATAGGAATACAATTACTTAAGAGCAAGGATATGGTGACAAAAGACTGCTGCCATTGTTGGGCAAGGTACATGACCGCTTTTATACTTATGCATAGAGGTCTGTAAACACCATCCGGAGCTGGGGGTAGGAGTAGGATTTCCATCCGGTCCCATACCAGTTCTACATGCCGCCTTTAGGCAGCACCGCGAAGGATGAAACGTTCCGCCCTGCAGATGGTTGACCCCACCGCGGGCGTCTTTCATACTACGGCATGGGGTGGCTCCGACTTCGCATCTCGAAAGAGGCTGCGTTTACCTTTGTCCGCCGTTTGACACTAAAGCCACGACCTGCTATACTGATAACCAAATTACGTCAGTGGGCGATGATGAGAAGAGTAACGAACGGCGCCGATCAAAGAGAGCCCAGAGAGGTGAGAGCTGGGTATCGGTTAGTTCGCGAAGATGGTCTCAGAGCTTCATCAGTGAGCCGCTTCGGTAAGCTGATGACGGATAGGTCGGGCAAGACCCGATGGCACCGTTATGCGCCAGGGAGAGAGATCTCCCGCAGAGGCTGCATTGGCAGCAGATTAGGGTGGTACCGCGAGACAACCTCTCGCCCCTTACGGGGTGAGGGGTTTTTCTGTTTGCCGAGCGCAGAGATGATCAAGAGAGGTGATACTAGTACGAGTCCCTAGTCCCGAGTCCCTAGTCCCTAGTGGGCTAAGACGATGGGAGACAGTGGGATCACCGATGATCCGCATCTGGGATGACGGTAAAACGAGACGGGTGTTTATCCCCTTTGGTGTCGCATAGCGTCCTGATTACTCCTGACTCTCACTCCTAACTCTTGAACCCTGATTCCTAATTCTGAGTTCTTAACTCTTAATTCTCTGAAGGAGGGATACCATGACGAAGAAACCCTACTACATCACCACCCCAATCTACTATGCCAGCGGCGCGCCTCATATCGGGCATGCCTACTGCACCATCGCTACCGATGCAGCGGCTCGGTTCAAACGCTACTCCGGCCACGATGTCTATTTCCTTACCGGAACCGATGAGCATGGTCAGAAGATCGAGCGCAAGGCAGAAGCGGTGGGCAAGAGCCCGCAGCGGTTTGTCGATGATGTCGTCGATCTGTTCAAGGAGCTGTGGGCAAAGCTCGATATCTCCAACGACGATTTCATCCGCACCACCGAAGACCGGCACAAGGTGATCGTGCAGAAGATCTTCAAGCAGCTCTACGAACAGGGTGATATCTACAAGAGCGAATATGAGGGGCTCTATTGCGTCGACTGTGAGGCCTTCTGGACCGAGCGCCAGTTGAAGGACGGCAATTGCCCTGATTGCGGTCGGCCGGTCAATCTAGTCAAAGAGGAGAGCTACTTCTTCCGTGCTTCTAAGTATGCTGATCGCTTGATGAAGCATATCGAGGAGAACCCCGAGTTCATCCAGCCGGTCTCACGTAAGAATGAGATGGTGAACAACTTCCTCAAACCAGGTTTGGCTGATATCTGTGTCAGCCGCACCAGCTTCAAGTGGGGGATTCCGGTCTCCTTTGACCCAAGGCATGTGGTCTATGTCTGGATCGACGCTCTCTCGAACTACATCACCGCCTTAGGCTATGGCACCGACCACGACGAACTCTACCGCAAGTTCTGGCCGGCCGATGTGCACGTGGTCGGCAAAGAGATCGTCCGCTTCCACACCATCATCTGGCCGATCATCCTGATGGCTCTGGATCTGCCACTGCCTAAGCAGGTCTACGGTCATGGCTGGCTGCTCTCTGGTGGTGATAAGATGAGCAAGTCCAAGGGCAACGTGGTCGACCCCAATGCGCTGATCGCCCAATACGGCTCCGATACCCTGCGCTACTATCTACTCAGCCAGGTTCCGTTTGGTCAAGACGGGATTTTCACTGATGAACTGTTCATCCAGACCGCCAATACCGACCTGGCCAATGACCTGGGCAACCTGCTCAGCCGAACTGTCGCCATGATCGAGCGCTACTTTGGCGGCGAGGTGCCATCCCCCACCACCCCCGGTGAGTTTGACGATCAGATAAAGAGCCTAGCCTTGACCCTGCCCCAAAAGGTGGAGAAGCATATCGATAGACTGGCCTTCTCCGATGCTCTGTCGGCTATCTGGGAACTGGTCGGGCGCAGCAACAAGTACATCGACGAGACCACCCCTTGGGTGCTAGCCAAGGATCCGGAGAAGAAGGCTCGTCTAGGAACGGTGCTTTACAACCTTGCCGAATCGCTTCGCATCGTCGGCGGGCTGGTCTCGGCCTTCCTGCCCAAGACTTCGCCACGACTATTCGCTCAGCTCGGCATTGCTGACCAGCCCCAGCTGCAGACTTGGGAAGCGGTCCAGCAGTTCGGTCTGCTGCCCGCGGGAACCCACGTTGTCAAGGGCGAGGCGCTCTTCCCACGTATCGATACCAGCAAGGAGCCAGCTGCTGAAGGCAGCCCTGCCACCCATAAGCCTAAGCAGGCACAAACTAAGGAGGAGAAAGCCGTGACCGAAGAGACTATGATCAAAGAGATTAAGCAACCCGCCGCACCTGCGGTCGAGACCCCAGCTGCTCCCGTGGTCAATGACAACCCGCTCGGACTGAAACCCCAGATCACCATTGATGACTTCGCCAAGATCGATCTGCGTGTGGCCAAGGTCCTTGCTGCCGAGAAGGTGGAGAAGGCCGATAAGCTACTCAAGTTGACCCTAGAGATCGGCTCCACCCAGCGCACCATCGTCGCTGGTATCGCCCAGCACTACGCCCCTGAGGAGATGGTGGGCAAGACCATCGTGGTCGTGGCTAACCTGGCACCCGCCAAGATCCGTGGGATCGAGTCCAACGGTATGCTGCTGGCAGCCTCCTTCGATGACAAGTCTTCTGTCGTCGTCCTCACGCCGGAGAAGGAGATCGCCACTGGGGCGCGGGTGCGCTAGACGACAAAGGAGTCCACAAGAACACAAGTTCACGAGTCCACAGGCAGAGCGACGGGGGTGGACCACCTGCCAGTTGCAGGACAATGATAGCGAACACCCTCGCAGAAACGGCGCTCTGTTCGGTTGCGGACAGCTTGTGTTCTTGTGGACTTGTGAACTTGTGGACTCCCAATCCCACTCCCGATATGGAGGTTCCCATGTTAATCGACTCCCACGCTCACCTCGATGACCGCAAATACGACGAGGACCGCCATGCGGTCCTCGCTCGTGCTCGGGAAGCAGGGGTGGAGACCATCATCAATATCGGCTATGACCTGCGCTCCTCGGGTGCTTCAGTGCAGCTAGCGAAAGAACACCCTTTCATCTACGCCGCAGTCGGCTTCCATCCCAGCGATTCCAAAGGCTACAGCGATGGGGCCGAAGAACAACTGCGCCAATGGTGCCTGACGGAGCCCAAAGTGGTGGCGGTGGGAGAGATCGGCCTGGACTTTCACTGGGACAACTCGCCCCGTGAGATCCAGCGCGAGGTCTTCCGCCGTCAGATCCGCCTCGCCAAAGATGTGGGGAAACCGATCGTCGTCCACGATCGGGAGGCTCATGGCGAGATCATGGAGATCCTGCGCGATGAACGAGCAAGCGAGACTGGCGGAGTGCTGCACTGTTTCTCTGGCAGCCTGGAGATGGCCAAGCTCTGTCTGAAGATGGGCTTCTACATCTCCCTTGCCGGTCCCGTCACCTTTACCAATGCGCCTAAGGTGCGTGAGATTGCCGCCCAGGTCCCCTTAGATCGGTTGTTGATCGAGACCGATTCGCCCTATCTCACCCCCCACCCCCACCGTGGGAAACGTAATGAGTCGGCCCATGTCCGCCTGGTGGCCGAAGCGGTGGCCAATGCCCGTGGTATCGCCCTGGATGAGCTGGCTGCTGCCACCACCGCCAACGCCAAGCGGTTGTTTGGGATCCAATAAGTCAACCGACTCAGTCAACAGTCAGGAAGTAAGGAGCGTCCTACTTCCCGCTTAACTCGCGGCATCGTTCTGGTCCAGACATTGGACTGTCTTGATACGCCGGTCACACCGGAAGCCGAAACACGGTTGATGCAAAGAGCCGGGTTCACTTCCGTCGAGGTCATCTCGGCAGTGGGTTACTACTGGCATTATCATTGCGAGAGAGTGAGTGACCAATGTATGAACATTGCAAATAACATCTTGAAACACTACCTGCAAAATGTCTTGTTTTTCTGCGGCACTGCCTGCGGCGGCAAAACCACTATCTCGAAAGCGTTTGCCGAGAAGCATGGCCTTATCTGGCTTGACGAGGATACGTTGAATAAGCAGATGGCACATATTGCGGAACCGGCGTACCAGCCCGCGTGGTGTTCCCGTCCCACTGATTGGGAAGTATACTTCAACCGTCCGTACAAAGAGTATCACCAGTGGCTGAGCGATTGTAGCGACGAGATGCTGCCCATGGAACTGCTGGAGCTAATTCGCCTTTCAGCTAATCAGAAGGTTGCGGTCGATATGTACAACATGCCGCCAAGATTGGCGATGGAGTTGACCGAACCAAACCGAATCGTCTTCTTGGTTACAACACCCGAACGAGTGGTGCGGGACTACTACGACCGTCCCGGCCACCGGGCGATTTACGATTGCATCATGGGCCTGCGTGACCCGGAGGCGGCACTGACCAACTGCAACAAGATGTTGATACACGGCAACCAGCTGTTTTTGGATGAACTATATACGAGCGGTCTGTTTTATATCATGCGCGATGATACCAGCACAGTTGAAAATACGCTGATGCTGGTTGAAGGGCATTTCGGACTCATATAGGTGGTAAAGATTATGTACAGCCACGTCCAACGACGGTAGACTCAAATGGTTGGCTCGCCCGAAAGGGCGATAAGGAGGTTTCCCTTTTGCTCCAAGAGATTATTGTCGTCGAGGGCCAGCATGATAAGGCCGCCGTGCTCAAGGCTGTGCAGGTCGAGATCATCGTTACCGGCGGCTTCGCCATCTCCAAGGCGACGATTGATCGTGTCCGCCTGGCTCAGGCGCGCCGCGGGGTCATCATCTTGACCGATCCCGACTATGCCGGCGACCAGATTCGTCGCCGTCTGAGCGAGGCGGTCCCAGGCTGCCGCCATGCTTTCGTCCCGCGTATCGACGCCACTCGCGACGATGATATCGGAGTGGAGAATGCCTCACCTGAGGCGATCCGCGCGGCGCTAGGCAAGGTACGCACCGCTGTGGTGGAACCGCGCCAGGAGTTCGAATGGATGGAGATGCTGGTGTATGGCCTGACCGGCCATCCCGATGCTTCTTGTCGGCGCGCATCTGTTGGTAAGGCGCTTGGGATCGGGTATGCTAGCGCCAAGCAGTTCTTTGCCAGGCTCAATGGCTACGGCATCACCCGTGAGGAGTTTGAACAGGCGCTGGCGGCTCTGGATGAGGAGGACGGTCATGACCGAGGATAGATTGGCTCAGCCCAGTGTGGCGCGCAGGATCGTGGACGAGCATGGCTTTCGCCTGCGCAAGTCCCTGGGGCAGAACTTCCTCATCGATGAGAACACCCTGCAGCGGATCGTGGCGGCGGTGGAACTGACCCCCGACGACCATGTGCTGGAGATTGGCCCGGGCTTGGGCACCATGACCCAGGCGCTGGCTGAGAAGGCCGCTGACGTCACCAGCATCGAGATCGACAAGATGTTGATCCCGATCCTACAGGAGACCTTGACCGCCTATTCAAATGCACGGGTCGTCCACGCGGACGCGCTCAAGGTCGATCTCAGCGAGCTCTACCCCACAGGCGAGACGATCAAGGTCGCCGCCAACCTGCCTTACTACATCACGACGCCTCTGATCCTCAAGCTCCTGACCTCGCCGGTTCCGTGGTCGTTGATGGTCTTCCTGATTCAAAAGGAAGTGGGCGAGCGTCTGCTGGCCGCCCCCGGTAGTGATGAATACGGCCACCTCTCGGTCTTTGCCCAGGCGCTGGGCGAGGTGGAACTGGTCGCCAAGGTCCCCAAGACCGTCTTCATGCCCCCGCCAACGGTGGACTCCGTGGTGATGCGCATCCGCCGCCGTCCCGACAACGGGATCGCAGATCTGCACTGGTTTGAGCTAACTTGTCGGGCCATCTTCGGTCAGCGGCGCAAAACGCTTAGTAAAGCGCTGACCACCTCACCCCACTGGCAGGTCACCGCTGAGACCATTGCCCCACTACTGACTGATCTCGGTATCGACCCCAAACGTCGGGGTGAGACCCTTGCTATCCGCGAGATCATCGCTATCAGCAATGCCCTCACCAAAAAACAACAGCCGTGACCCGTCCGGGTCACGGCTGTTGTTATTCTACATTTTCACATATCGTGTCCCACGAGGGGCAAGGGGCGAGGGACTAGGGGCGGATCATCACTTCGTCGGCAGCGCCTTGACGATGTAGCTGATCTCCTGACCGTTGATGCTGAGCATCAAAAGGTCCTGCTTGCCGATGGTCAAGGTGCGCACGCCGTCCTTGACGGCTGCGCGGGTCTCGTCGCCTGGGGCAAAGATCCAGACGGTCTGCTGGTTCTCCTTGGCCCACGTGCTCAGGATGCTCTGGACCAGCTCAGCTTCCAGTGGATCCTTCCAGGCGCCGAGTGGGGAGGAGAAGGCGACTAGCAGGGGCTGAGTTCTCTTGACCTTCAACTGCTCGGCGAACCATTTCCACTGGTTGGGGCTGGCTGTTCCGAGACCACCGGGGGTGTCGAGGGTGAGGATGCTGGTCGTCCCGGCCTTGATCTCTCTGTAGCCATTGATTAGGCTAATGGTCTGGTTGGTCGATGGCATGGCGACCGTCGCGCCACCTGCGAGACCACCGGTGACCACCGTCTGGCTCGGTTGACCGAGTCCAAGACGGGAGATCAGGCTCTGGACGCTGGACTGCCAAGGCAGTTGACTGGTGGCAGGTAGTGACACGTTGCCTGTAATCCCGATCTTGGTCCCGCTGGTGTTGAAGCTTGTGGCGCGGGGGTCCTGCCAAGCGCTGGCTGGTGGCGGTGTTTCGGGCGCCAGCACGGTGAGGCGGTCGAGGAAGATCGCTCCCATGACCATCTTGCCCTGGTCGGTCTCGGCGACGTAGATCCGGTCCAGACGCAACGGCTGCGGCCAGTCGCTGGGGATCGATGCGCTCAGCTGACGCCAGTCGCTCCAGTTGACGTTCTTATCCAGATCAAGAACCTGCTTGTTCCCGGCGGCGTCGGTGAGCTGCATCCGTAGCCACTGACCCGTGGCCATCTTGCCGTTCACCCATAGCTTCAGAGTTTGCGCTCCAGTCGGCAGCGCCAACCCATTCTCGCCGTAGCTGAGGTAGGCCGCCCTGGTATTGGGCTGTTTGGGGAAGTAGTAGCTCAGCTTGCCTGAGTTGCCGTTATAACGTGGTTCGTTGGCGGCAGCGAGACGGATTGAGCCCATGATCCCTTGGGGATAGAAGGTGAAGTCGCGCTTGACGTTGTTATCATTGAACTCGTCTAAGACCAGTTCCTGCATCCCGAGGATGGGGATCTCATGGCTCAATCCGGCCCATTCGGCCTTGATGGTGGCCTTGGTGACGCTTGTACCGGCAGCGACGAACGCTCCGTCGCTGATCGCTCCTACATCTGGGGAGAGCGTCCACTTGACGCTCTCGATCGGGACCAGGCTGCTCCAGCCATCGGCGTCGGTGGCGCGGATCGCGATCGGCTGCCTGACCCCTGGGGCTGAGCTGAGTGCATGGGGTTCAGCCACGATCTGACTGGGCTTGATCACGCGCACAGTACTGGCGGTGGTGATGGCGCCGATCCGAGCGGTGATCTGGGCGACCCCCGGATCTTTGGCCACAAAGCGTCCGTCTATCACCTGTCCGACAGTGGCGGGGCTGACCGACCAGCTCACCGTTCCGGCCTTCAGATCCACAGGAGTGAAATTGGCATCGTACCCGATCAGCTTCAACGCAGCGTTGGTCCCTGCGACCATGACATCCTGGTCCGGGGTAAGCCTGAGCCCAGTCAGCGCTCCTTTGGGAGCGGTCAGAAAGACCGCCAGGCCATTGGGCACACGGCGCTCGCTGCCGTCTGAAGGTTGATTGCGTACGGCTACCGGCTGTTCGAGCGTACGAGTGACCATGGTGGTGGAGCCGCCGCCGTCGAGATTGAGTGCTTGATAGGCGCCAAGCTCGATCAGGAGCTCGGCCAGTTCAGTCTGAGTGGCTCCACGACTGGTAGCGACACGTCCATCCACAGCTACCAGCCAGAGCGTCTTGCCATCGCGGCTGGTCCCGACGGCGCTGCGCGGATTTCGTCCACCGATCTCGTGGGTGAACTGAGCCACCTTGCCATCCTTGACCAGCATGCTCCCACCACCGATGGCGGTGCGGAGCGTGTGCCAATCAGGGTTGATGGTGTAGTCGAGCTTGACGGCATCGCCGACCTTAGCCTGAGCAAGAAAGGTGGCGGCTGCATCTCGACCGACCACCACATAGCCTTCGGCAGGGACAGCGATTCCCGGCTGATCACGACGGACCTCAGTCACTTTGCCGCCCTTGACCACCAGCTCCAGATGACCGCTGCCGACTTTCGGGGTCCCCGGAGTAGGTCTACCCCATGATGGATCGTAGACGATCGGGAAGGCGAAGCTTGCCCCTTGTTTGTTCAGCCCATCGACCGCCATGTTCTTGCCACCGGGTAGCGTGATGCTGGCCTTCCAGCTCCAATAGCCGATCTGTGCGATACCTTGTTTGCTGATGCCGAGAGCGGCGAGGTCAGGGTTATAGGAGGGGGTACTGATCAGTTCCCCGTTCTTGATCACTGGTCCCAGCGGGCTTCCAGTCTCACCGATGAAGAAGAAGTCGCCGTTGAGCGCTGCGATCGCGCCTTGGCTGGCCGCCGTCTGGCTAAGTGGCGCTGGTGTGCTCACCTTGTCACCCGCGAGTACCTGATCGACGCGGATGGAAGATGACGTCATGTCGATGCGCGTGACATGGTAGGAGAGCCAGCCGCCACTGTCAAAGCGCAGGTGCCTCTCGTAGGTTACCCCTTGGGCCACTGTTTCGGTCTGTACCTGCTCATGCAAGACGGTCGGGAGTGAGGCGTAGACCAGGGTGCTCTGGCTGAGCAATAACAATAGAGCGATAAAGACGATAAATAGGACGCGTGGCCACGACTGTTTCCGCATATGTTCCTCCTTCGGTGCTGGCGTTGTCTATAGTTTACGTCTGTTAGGACGAGGCACACAAAGAAAATGTTCCCTCGCGAGATAGGATTGCTCCCTGTTCCCCGTCGCCGAACCGCTTCATAAGATATAGCGATCGGAGGGAGATGGGATATGACAAAAGTCATGATCGGCGACCACGTCGCCCGGCGCTCCTATGGTTGCGATCTATCGTTTGAGGTCCTCAGAGTGTATGAGGAGAACGGACAACTGATCGCGGTCCTCAAGGGTCTGGAGACAAGACTGCTTGCCACGGCGCCAGTGGGTGATCTAGTCTGGATCTATGAAGATGGCTTGTCAGACTCGCGCCGCAAGCGCCACCGTCTTCGGCAGGGTGAAGCGCAGACGGGCTATTTCGAGAGATACGGGCTAATTCTACAGCTTGATGGCGATCGCGACTTCCTGGCAAGAAGCCTGAACTACTACAAGTCCCGCGGCCTTGAGGCAGTAGGGGTCGGAGTAGACGAAGAGCGACAGGCGGAGCGGATCCCCGAGCTGCTCTCCCGCTACCAGCCTGAGCTCCTAGTGATAACTGGCCATGATGGTCTGGTCAAGAACAAGGACCCCTACGATCTGGAGAGCTACCACCATTCTGGCGATTACGCCCGCGCCATAGAGGCAGCTAGACAACTGCGACCGGATCTGGATGATCTTGTGATCTTCGCGGGTGGTTGCCAGTCCTACTTTGAGGAGTTGATCCGCGCGGGGGCGAACTTCGCCAGCGCTCCTGATCGGGTCCTCATCAACGATCTTGATCCATGCATCGTTGTGGCAGAGGTTAACCAGGTGCGAGTAGATCAGCTCGTCTCTCTTGAAGACGTGGTGGATGCAACATCCACCGGGACCAAGGGGATTGGCGGGATCGACACCCGTGGCAAGCGCAGGCGAGGCCTGCCCGCAGTCGGGAAACCCAGCGAAAAGTGAGATATGAGACTGGGACATGTTCTTGGCAGGCGTGCCCGACTTGAGCAGCGAGTGAGACGAAACGGAAAAGAAGGTTGTTGACCGGCGGTCAACAACCTTCTCTGTAAACCTAAAAGAGGTATCCGTATTCGCTGACCATGGCGCTGGTCAGCATAGCCGGACCTGGGTTCTGCATCAGCCAATGATTCCAGCTGCCAGGAAAGTCACTTCGACGGTCTTCGTTAGCACGTCGGCGTAACTATAAGACACGCGATTGATCGCGCATGTCTCGTCCAGCTTAACGACAAACACGCTTGGGTAAGTCTGTTCGAGAACGCCTTCGCGAACGACTGCCTTACTACGACCCCGGTTGAATTTGAGCCGAATACGCTGGCCAATTCGCGGGTCAAAGTCATGCTTGATGTCGGCTAGGTTGTCCTTAGGCATCGCTATCACCTCTTCCTTGCTCGTCTTAATTGTAACACAATTCGACACCCCTGTCAAATGATACCTGGTAACGGTCAACCAGTAGCCAGGCTTCGGCTTCGACAAACCCCCGTGCTGTTGCATAGACTGTATAGAGAGCAGGGAGGTGGTGCTGTGGACCAGCAGAATTCCCCGTCGAAAACGGTCAGCATCATGCTGATGACTGTTACGGATAAGACCGATATCGAGGAGATCATCTACGATGTCTACCAATCCGTCAAAGGTGATAGGCTCGCCCATCAGGACGAAGCTACCCCCAGGGTACTGGAGAAGGGACGTCTTGGCGATCAGCTGATCATCAAACGAGAACTGGGCGGCGACTTAACGCCTCGGGAAAAGGAAGTACTCACGTTGGTGGCAAGGGGTGTCTCCAATGTGGAGATCGCCAAGGTCCTGTACATCAGTGACAAGACAGTACGGAATCATGTGAGCAGCATCCTACGCAAGCTAAAAGTCAGAGACAGAACGCAGGCTGCCATCTATGCCATCTACATGGGGTTGATTCCCTTTGAGGATAGCCCGTACGTGTAGCGAGTCACCAGTTCCCAGACACCAGGCACCAGAAGATTCCTAAGAACACGAAGTATTCACAGCGACCACTTCCGGAGCAGTGCTTTGCTTGCAGTTCGTCCTGCTGGCTGAGAACTGCTCCATCTCGTTTGAATCCGATCTCCGACCACCGTCTTGCAGATCCACAAACCTTCGACTACCATGCCCTGATGTCTGATGTCTGATGTCTGATGTCTGGTGTCTAGTGTCTAGTGTCTAGCAAAGGCTTCATCCCAGCTGGTTACCTTGCCGCGGTCAGCGGCCCTAGGTGAGCGGTATGTTTGCTGATCAACGTCTCGGCCAGGGCGTCCAGAAGCGGCTTGGGCCAGCTATCGGGAAGCATAGCTAGGTGGTTCCGCGCTTGGGCGATCTTGTCCATGGCGAAGCTCTGAGCATAGTCAAAGGATCCGCAGTCCCTAAGGATGTGGCGCAGTTGGCTTATATCGCTCTCCTGCTCCATGGCCATGCGGGTCAGAACCCCAGTGTATCGCTCCTGGCGGAGCGCGTGGATAATCGGCAGCGTGATCGTCCCATGCCGCAGGTCGTTGCCGCTGGGTTTGCCCAGTTCCTCGGTATTGGATGCCAGGTCGAGAAGGTCATCAAGGATCTGATAGGTGAGCCCCAACGACTCGCCAAAGCTGTAGAAGGATTGCACATGCGGATCCTGCTGTCCAGATAACAGGGCGCCAATGGCGCATGAGACCGCGAAAAAGGTGGCTGTTTTCTGCTTGATCCGCCTGAGATACTGCTCCTCCCTGATCTCCAGCTGAAAGGCTTGCTCTTGCTGGCTCATCTCACCCTGGCACATCGCTGAGATTGCCTCGGCCAGCAGCGCGTTGGCCCGCGGCACCCCGAGAGTGTTCATCAGCGCGATTGCTTGGGCAAAGAGATAGTCACCGGTCAGGATTGCAACCCCCGGCGTCCACCGCGTATGGACCGCGGGAAGACCCCGGCGCAGCGTCGCTTGGTCAATCAGATCATCATGAACCAGAGTTGCCAGATGCGTGAGTTCCACCGCTGCTGCTGCTCGGTAGACCGACTGCCAGTCCGCGACCCGACCAGTGTGAGCGGCGAGCAGGATCAGCGTGGCACGTAGGCCTTTGCCGTGGCTCTGGCAGAGAAACCGGGAGACATCGCCAAGCAGGTCGGGTTGATCCAGGGGCAGCGCTTCTCTGAGTGCCTCGTTGACCGCATGCAGCTCGCTCTCCATGCTTGGCCATGAATAACTGGGTAGCAAATGATCATCTCCTAATATGCAAGAGGCACCAAGCCACCATGGTACCAAGCCACCAAGTGAGCTGAAGCACCACTCCGGTCTTTGAGCCTAAACTGTCAGTTTGTCTCGCTGATGTGGGTTGAGTATGGCCCGGCGTGCAAGAACCAAAGTCCGTCCTCACTGGGGGCATGGCGGCGTTGGTGCCATGGTGGCTTCGGCTACATCGCCCACAGTCGCGCTGAGACAAAGGCAATGGCCAGAAGCACCCCCACCGCCAACTGCGAGGCAACCCCCGCGCGGCTGGCGGCTACCATCTGCGGAGGAATAGAGTATGACCGGGCGGTCACGCGACACGCCTTCCACCCCAAGGGCAGTGCTAAGAGCGCGATGAGCGCTGTCAAGGGGAGCGACCTTAGCACGACCCCGCCAAGAACGGCGAGATAGGTGCTCACGAATAGGAGATAGGTGCCGATCACCGCTCGACGGGGGCCAAAACGGACGATTAGTGTCCGCTTGCCCACGCGGCGATCGGCTTCATAGTCCGCAAACTCGTTGATATAGAGGACAGTGGATATCAGGAGTCCCATGGGGATGGCGACCCACAAGGCGCGCAGCGAGAGTTGGGAGGTCTGAACGTAGTAGGCGCCTGAGACCATTAAAGGACCGAAGTTCAATCCGACCAACAACTCGCCCCAGCCACGATAGACCAGTGAGCACGGGGTCGCTGTGTAGATCCAGCCGCTGATGGCACCGACCACCCCCAGGAGAGCGATCAGCCATCCTCTTACCACTGTCAGATAGACCGCCACCGCCAGTACCCCTGCCAGACATACCTTGGCTGCCGCCAGAAAGTGGGCCGCATCCAGTTCACCTTCCTGGATCAAACCTGAACCGCCATTGTAGGGGGAGCGTCCTGGGTTGTCACTGTCATTGCCTGACAAGTAGTCGAAGTAGTCGTTGGCTAGGTTGGTAAAGGCATGCAATAGCACTGCGCCGACCACGGATAGCAGGAGCAGGTCGGGGGAAAAGGCTCCTGTCTCGTACCATGCCACCGCGGTTCCCAGTAGCACCGGGACAACTGTGGCTGTGAAGAATGGGGCCCGAAGCGCCCGCAACCATAGATTGATGAACTTCATCGCTGACCTTCCTTGATTCCACCCTCTTGGGCGACTGGGAGTGTTTGACGACCCCATCGGCTCTCTTCATATAGAAAGTATACCCAGATTAGGCAGAGAAAAAGCGGAGCCATGGCTCCGCTTTACTACCTTCAAACGATCTGCTATTTCACTTGGTGTTCTGCCAGTTCATCGTGAGAGATCTCGAGGTTGCTTAAATACCCGCTTCAACAGTGTTTCCGTTTGGCGCAGACGCTTGCGCCACTGGGAGTTCAGTTGCTGCAGGTAGCGCATCTGCTCTGTCAGCGCTCGCTTGGCGCTCTCAGCCTCCAAGAGCCGGAGCTCGAGGTTGGCAGCTTGGCGGCGTGCCTCTTGTAGGTCGAGCTTGGTCTGCCGGAGCTCATCGAGGAGTCGGCGGATACGCTGCGGTTGGGAGGGCGCGGCGGACGCTTCCTGACGAGGAAGAGCCTGCCTATAAAGATAGGGCCGCTGTTCTTCACCTTGGGGCGAGAGGTCCACGGGGCTGACGCTGGTCGTCTCTCTTTCCTGCATCTGCTCACCACCTTGTCCACTACTATCCTATGGTGAGCAGGATGGAAAAGAACACCGTATATTCGGTTGACTATTATGGAAAAAATGTGTAATGTTGGTCGCCAATTGCACAGGGGACAATCTACCTAATCTACTTGACCAGCCATGATACGGAGGACGTTGAATGATCGATACAACCCAAGGAACCCTTGTGATCATCGGTGGTGCAGAGGACAAGGACGGAGATGCAGTCATCTTGCGTCGGTTCCTAGAACTTGCGGGTAAGGAGAAGGCGCGGATCGCTGTCATCACCACTGCCACCGAGCAACCTGAGGTAGTTGGCAAAGACTATGATTGCATCTTCTCGCGGTTGGGTGCCCAAGAGGTCATCCATCTGGACATCAGTAGTCGCAGGTCGGCAGAGAACCCTGGTTACTGCAAGATGTTAAGCGAGATCACTGGCCTCTTCTTCACTGGCGGTGATCAAGTCAGGATAACGAGTATCCTAGGTGGAACTCCTGTGGAGGAGACGATCCGTGAGCGGCTAAGACAGGGTGTTGTTGTGGCCGGGACCAGCGCTGGCGCTTCGGCGATGAGCGACACCATGATTGTCGGGGGTAACGGCGAGGACGCTCCGAAGCAGGATACAGTCCGCATGGCCCCGGGCCTTTCGCTGCTCCGAGGGGTGGCGGTTGATCAACACTTTGCCCAGCGGGGACGCATCAACCGACTGCTGAGTGTCGTCGCCCAGCACCCCTACGTACTGGGACTGGGGATCGACGAGGATACCGCGGTTGTCATCACTGGCGGCAGGCGATTGGAAGTCGTAGGTAACTCGATGGTAACGGTTATCGATGGTCGTGGCATGACCTTCTCCAATGTCAGCGAGTCAAAGCCAGATCAGCCTCTGGCGTTGTTCGACGTTAAGGTTCACACCATTCCCGCAGGACATGGCTATGACCTGCAGGAGCGCCTGCCGCTCACCCCGGCTGAGCTGCAGTAGCACAAAGGAGGTCCCATAGCGTGCTTCTTCAGGATCTAAAGGCAATCTCCGGTCGCAATATCTACAGTCACTACCCCGTGGTTCGAATGGTCTTGCGCCTCGATCATCTCGCTGACCAGCCAACTACCGCCTACCCAGGGTTCAATGACCTGCTGCTGCAGATGCTGCCTGGTCTCGATCAACACTCCTGCTCGCGTGGCTATACTGGAGGGTTCGTGGAGCGCCTGCATGAAGGAACCTACCTGGCGCACGTAATCGAGCATGTGGCCATCGAACTGCAGGAGCTGCTGGGTATCCCCAGTCGATATGGCAAGACCCGGCGCACGCTGGTGCCTGGTGTCTGGGAGGTGGTCTTCGAGTATCGGGCCAGAGAAGGGGCGTTGGCCGCTGCGGAGTTGGCGGTGGAGATCGTGGAAGCGGCACTACAGAAGCAGACGGTTGAGATTGCCCCAAGGTTGGTGACGATCAAACGAAGGATCGCGCGCACTGAGCTAGGTCCTAGCACCCAAGCAGTCTGCACAGCGGCGAAGTCACGTGGTATCAGCGTCTGGCGTCTCAATGATGATAGCCTCGTTCAGCTGGGGACAGGTTGCCACCAACGTCGTATTCAGGCCACTACCACTGGACTGACATCGGCGATCGCGGTTGATGTCGCCTGTGATAAGACGCTCACCAAGCAGGTCCTATCAGCGTGTGGCATCCCGGTTCCGTACGGCGATCTCGCTCGAACTGAGGAAGGAGCCATATGTATCGCGGATGAGCTGGGAGGGCCCGTGGTGGTCAAGCCGTGTGACGGGAATCAGGGCAAAGGGGTTACTCTGAACCTCACTACGCATGAAGAGGTACGTACCGCCTTCCGTGTGGCCATGAGCTACAGCGATCGGGGGGTGATTGTTGAGCGCTATGTAGAGGGACGGCATTATCGGGTCTTGGTGGTCGGTGACCGCGTGATCGCTGTATCAGAACGGATCCCTGCACATGTGGTGGGAGACGGGGTACACACCATCCGAGAACTGGTTGAGCAGGTCAACATGGATCCGCGGCGTGGCGAGGAACATGAGAAACCGCTCACCAAGATCAAGATCGACCCGGTTTCGCTCATGCTATTGGCCCGTCAGAACATGACTGTGAGTTATGTCCCCCAACTGGGGGAGCGTGTCTTCCTGCGCGAGAACGCCAACTTGAGTACCGGCGGGACCGCCATCGACCGTACCGATGAGATCCATCTGGCGAACTGTGAACTAGCGGTCCGTGCTGCGAGAATCGTGGGCTTGGACATCGCGGGGATCGACCTGGTCACAGCTGACATCACACAACCCATGATTGCCAGTGGCGGGTCCGTGATCGAGGTTAACGCTGCGCCAGGAATTCGCATGCATCACTATCCCGAACAAGGGAAGCCCAGAGATGTCGGTGGTGCCATTGTTGATCATCTCTTCCCAGAGGGTGCGATTAGCGAGATCCCAGTGATTGCAGTCACTGGCACCAATGGCAAGACAACCACCACGAGATTAATCGCCCATGCGCTTCGTTCGCGTTACCGGCAGGTAGGCATGACCTGCACTGACGGGGTCTACATCGGTGACCTCTGTGTAGAGAAGGCCGATGCAACCGGACCCAAGAGTGCACAGGTACTACTGAGGGATCCCTTGGTGGAGGTCGCAGTATTAGAGACCGCACGAGGAGGGATCATTCGCAACGGTCTGGGTTACAACCTGGCCAACGTCGCGGTTATCACCAATGTCACCAACGATCATATCGGTCAGGATGATATTGAGGATCTGGATGAGTTGGTGCACGTCAAGGCCTTGGTTGCTGAAGCGGTCACGGCCGACGGTACTGTGGTACTTAACGCCGACGATCCCAACTGGCGGATACTGGCGGAGCGCGCCCGGCGCCAGGTGATCTACTTCAGCATGCAGGCTCAGAATATGGTCGTCCGTCACCATCTGGCAGCAGGCGGGAGAGCGGTCTTTTGTCGTCGCGGACAGCTCATCTTTGCGCAGGGGGCCGATGAACAGGTTCTGCTCGACCTGAGCGCCATCCCGATTACTTTCGATGGGAAAGCCGAGCACAATGTGGCCAACTCCATGGCAGCGTCGGCGGCTCTATGGGCGTTTGGTCTGAGCCTGGATGAGATTCGACCTGCACTGAGCAACTTCGCACCCAGCCTGGAGCACAACCCGGGAAGGCAGAACCTGTTTGACCTGGATGGCATCCAAGTGATGGTTGACTACGGTCACAATGAGGACGGCTATCGCCACACGCTAGCCCTGGCAAGACGATGCTCGCCGCGGCGTCTGGTTGGAGTCATTGCGGTCCCCGGTGACCGGCAAGACAGCGATATCCTGACGATCGGCGCCTTGGCTGGCTCAGGCTTTGACCAGATCTACGTCAAGGAAGACTCCGACCTGCGTGGACGCTCTAAGGGCGAGGTCGCTGATCTGCTCCGTCGTGCGTGCCTGACCGGGGGCGCTAGCCCCGAACGGCTCGAGCTCATTCTCGAAGAGGGGCAGGCCGTGGAGAGGGCTGTACTCATGGGTGAGGCAGGCGATATGATCGTGGTCTTCTATGAGAAACTGGAGGTCGTGCTGGCTGCCTTGGAGAGGGCACAGACACAGCGCCAGTCGAACGCCAAGGATCGGGTGGGTGGCGTGGTGGCGGGAAGGTGATCGCCTTCCCCACCTCTGGCACCCGGTGCGGTAGTCTGATGCGCCTCTGGGCAGCTTTGGGCCAGAATCAGGTTTGGGGCAGGACATTCAGACGGTGGAGGCGAAAGTATCGACAAACCACACGGTTGACGGATTGCGTGGCAATCCGTCATTCTGTATAGACGGGGGACTTGATCTTTATGACGCTGACCGTGCTGGCTCGCGCCAAGATCAACCTTACACTGGATGTTCTAGCGAGACGCCCTGATGGATTTCACGAGGTTTGTATGGTAATGCAGAGCATCGATCTCTGCGATCGTATACAGTTCTCAAGCGCCCCGTATCTGAGCCTGACATCCAATCACCCTCAGTTGCCCATCGACGAACGGAATGACATCCTGCGGGCAGCTCGATTGCTCCAGACACGCTGTCAGATCAGCGATGGAGCGCAGATCAACTTAAGCAAGAGGATTCCTATTGCTGCTGGTATGGCGGGTGGGAGTACCGATGGTGCTGCTGCCCTATGGGGTCTGAACAGGCTGTGGCGATTAGGCCTCTCCGATGAGCAACTGCGGGGGCTTGCCGCTGAGCTGGGGTCAGACATGCCCTTCTGTATCGACGGCGGCACAGCGCTGGCGACTGGACGGGGAGAGTGCCTGACGCCACTTCCACCAGTGCCAGAGCTGCACCTGGTACTGATGAAGCCAGAGTTCGGCGTCAGCACCAAGGCGGTTTACGGCGGATTGCAGCTTGATCGACTGCCGGCACCAGCCACTGCTAACATGGTAGATGCAATCAGAAATGGGGACAGCAGTTCAGTGGTCTACGGGCTCTCCAATCATCTAGAGACCGTGACGCTGGGCCTATACCCTGCATTGGCCGAGCGTCGACACGATGCACTGCGCCTCGGAGCACTGAACTGCCTGATGTCGGGCAGTGGACCAACACTCTTCGCCGTGTGCCGGGACCCACGGCATGCTCAGGAGCTGGCGGCCAAACTGCAGAGCCCTGGTTGGTGGGTGCACATGACCAAGACCGCGACGAGGGGACTGACAGAAGCGTAGAACGGTGGGCGTGGACACGGTGCTTCGCAGCTGTGTCCGAGCACGATCCAGAGTTTGATGGGGGCAATCAACCGCCCATCCTCTGTTGCATCAGTCTCCCGCGACCTACATAGGTCGCTGACGACCACGCGCCTATCCGGCGCTTGATGCAACTACGGTGGGCGTGGACACGGTGCTTCGCAGCCGTGTCCGAGTTGCCGTTCGTGTACAGAAATGGTATAATATGAGTAACAGGGTGGTGAGCAGATGAGTGGACCCCTGATTGATGCCTGTGGCCGAGCGATTACCTACCTGCGCTTGTCGGTCACGGATCGCTGTAATCTACGCTGCACATATTGTCAGCCCGCCGGATCTCCAGTCACCTGCGCATCACAAGACGAACTGCTGAGCCTGAAACAGTGGGTCAGACTGGTCCGTGTTGCCGCGGACCTAGGCGTAACCAAGGTCCGTCTGACCGGTGGCGAGCCTCTGGTTCGCCCGGATATCCTACCGCTGATCCAGGAGATATCGCGTATCCGTGGGATCACGGAGTTGGCTCTGACTACGAATGGACTGCTGCTCGGAGATATGGCTCAGGCCCTTAAGCACGCCGGCCTTGACCGTGTAAATGTCAGCCTTGATAGTATGGATCGCCAGACCTATCGTCAGATCACAGGATCAGATGGCCTGGCCCAGGTATTGGTGGGCATTCGCCAAGCTGAGCAGGCAGGTCTGCAGCCAATCAAAGTCAACGTTGTTGTGATGAGAGGGGTCAATGATCACGAACTGATCGACTTTGCCCGCATGACCGAGAACCGGGCGTGGCACGTGCGATTTATCGAGTATATGCCGATCGGCAATCAGAACTCAGATTGGGACTCTTACTTCGTACCCGTACATGAGATGAGAAGTGCACTGAAACCGCTGGGAGAACTGCTCCACTGCCAAGAGCAGGGAAGTGATCCGGCGCGTCTGTACCGCCTTGGGAATGGGGCTGGGACCATCGGTTTTATCAGTCCAGTCAGTGAACACTTCTGCCCAGCCTGCAATCGTCTACGGGTGACCTCTGATGGCAAGTTGCGTCTATGTCTGCTGGGTGATACAGAAGTGGAGATCAGCACCTACCTGGCAGATGAGGTTAGCGATGTCGCGTTGGCCAGCGCGATCAGATCCGCACTTTTGCTCAAGCCCGACGGCCATCATCTCGACCAACAGTCACCCCATCTGCGGCGTCGCATGTCGCAGATAGGTGGTTAGTTTTTCACACCCACGTACTCTTTCACTCGAACCGTATGCGAAGGGGGAGTATATCCATGGTTGATGCCATCATCCTCGCCGGTGATACACCGAAGGATACGGATCTGAAGCTCTTAAACAAAGTCAACTGCAAGTCCCTGATCCCCATCGGCGGCAAACCCATGGTGGAGTATGTGGTGGAGAGCCTTGCAGATGAGAAGCGGATCGGCAGGGTGGCAGTGGTAGGACCGATAGACCAGTTGGCTTTTTTGCGCGAGTGCAGCCAAAAGGTCGAGTTGGCGCAGCATGGTGACTCTATTCTGCAGAACATCGTCACTGGGATCGAACTCTTGGGTAGCCCCGAGAAAGTTCTGGTGGTTACGGCTGATATCCCGATGCTAACCCCGCAGGCGGTGGCCGATTTCCTGAACCAGGCGAGCGACCGGGATGCAGACTTCTACTACTCGGCTGTTAGCAGGGAAGACAATGATCGGAAGTATCCAGGGGTTAAGCGGACTTACGTGCGCCTGAAGAACGGCACCTTTACTGGCGGGAACATCTTTATGGTCAGATCCAAATATGTGTCGGCCAAGATGGAGCTGGTCGACCGAATGATTGCTCTGCGCAAAGAACCACTTAAGATGGTCAAGCTCCTCGGTTGGAGGTTTGTGATCAAGTTCTTGCTCGGGGCGCTCACGATTCACGAGCTGGAAGCGCACATGTCTCGCCTGCTGGGCCTCAGGGGCGTAGCTGTTATCAGCCCTTTTGCTGAGATCGGGACCGATGTCGACAAGCCCAGCGACCTTGAGTTGGCAAGATCGATCCTACCTTACAAAGTCCATGCCTGATAGCACAACGCCGAAGCCGACTTAGGTCGGCTTTTTTCGTGCATCCTTGCATTTCTTGGATGGAAGCGATAAAATGAATGTTAGCCGTCTAATTGCCGTCGAACATTCGGCTTTTCGCTCTATAGGTTCTATCCCAGGTCCGTTGGAGGTATATAGCATGGAGAAGACCAGGCGCAGTGAACGCGTTATCGCGTTGACGAAGTATTTGCTCGATCGTCCCGCTCAGCTGGTTCCTTTGACCACCTTTACCGATCTATTCAACACCGCCAAATCCAGTATCAGTGAGGATCTGGGTATCATCCGCGATGCTTTTCGCCAGTTTGGGATGGGGCGGATCGAGACCCAGACCGGGGCTGCGGGTGGTGTGATGTACCTCCCCGAGATGAGCGATGAAGACTCGCGTGCACTAGCCGATGATCTATGCGCACGCATCAACCAACCCGAACGAATTCTCCC
>CAYOCI010000019.1:0-48816 GCA_964402415.1 uncultured Clostridia bacterium | reverse complement strand
GTCACGGCCACTCCAGTGCCCATCTCCGCCCCCATTACCGCGGTCCCGATCTCGGCCCCGATAGAGGAGATCGCAGGGCTGACTGCCAAGGAGATCAACGAAACCGCCGATCTGATCACTGTCAAGATGCGCATCCCACAGCTCACTGGCTTGAGCGATCTGCAGTTCCAAGCGGAATTCAATCAGCAGCGCGTGGCGGATGCTGAGAAGGCTATCGCCGAGGCCAAGAAGAGCCTGGAGGAGATGGCCGCCTACGCCAAAGCCAACGGTTGGCCCGTCCGCCCTGGGGAACTGCAGATGGATTTTGATCTCAAGTCGTCAGGGACGATCCTCTCCTTTACTGTAGACCAGTACAGCTATCTCGGTGGGGCCAACGGTCTGCCGACACGGACCACCTACAATATCGACACCAAAGAGAACCGCATTATCCCAACGCTGGATGAGCTGTTCAAGGAAGGTGCCGATTATCAGTCGGTGATGAACGCCAAGATTGCTGACGAGATCAAAGTTCGGCTGGCAGAGATGCCTTCGTCCTATTTTGAAGGCAAGATGGGCTTCCAGGGTATCGGCGCCACTCAAGGGTTCTATATCCAAGATGATAAGCTAGTGATTGTCTTCCCCAAATACGCCATCGCTCCCGGTGCCACCGGAATACCGGAGTTCAGCATCCCCATGGCCGACCTCAAGGACCTGCTTAAGGAAGAGCAGAAACAGGACGCGGACGAGGAAGTAGTCAGCCACCAGGTGGTGGTCACGCCATCTGTCAATGAGCTAGGGGTTAAGATGATCCCGCTACGCAAGGTCTGCGAAGGCCTAGGCTATCAGGTCAACTGGTACGACGGGTCGCAGACGGTGGAGATCTTCCGCGGGGCGCAATGGACCCAGGTCTTTATCGGACAAGACAACTACAGCTTCGCCAAGATGTTGATCCGTCTCGGCACGGCTCCGGTCGTCAAGGACAACACCACCTACGTCCCCGCTAGCTTCGCCGAGCAGGTGCTGAAGGCCACTGTGAGTGAGAAGGAAGGGGTTCTGACGATTAGTCAGTAACGAAGAAAGCCGCGGGCCCGTATTCATGGGCTCGCGGCTTCTCATCTGTGCAGCGAGGCGGTCAACAGCCAAGGTTGGCATGGAAAGTGCGTTTGGTCACTCGGTCGGCGTGGGAGCGGGCGTTGGACACTCTTCCGTCCCCATCTTCAACTGGTTCACAAAAGCAGTTGACAATCCATGGGCTTCAAGCATAGAATGAAGTGAACAATGTTCACGAGGTGGTAGTGTTGTCGGACAGAGGTGGACGTAGCTACAAGGAAACCATTTTGGCTGCGGCCAAGGAGATCGCTGTCAGCAGAGGTATTTCAAAGGTAGATATGCGTTCTGTGGCTAGTGCTAGTGGGATTGCTCTAGGCACTGTGTATAACTATTTTCCGTCCAAGGGGGACTTGTTGGCGGAGATCATTGAAGACTTCTGGGAGGGAGCTTTTGCCACAGTAGACTGGTCGAGGCTTGAGTGCCACAGCTTTTACGACAACCTCGCAACCATCTACAGGTTGCTGTATCAGTATTTTCGTAGGTTCAAGGAAAACTGGCTGGATCAGCTTGCGCTACTGGATGCCCAGGAGAGGTCTCTAGGCAGGCAGAAGCAGGATGAGTACTATGGTAGAATACGCTGCAGAATTGTCGCCTTGATGGAGATGGATAGTGATCTGCGCAGTGACCGCGGTTGGACTGCTCTTGCCACCAAGGAGAGGCTGGCAGAGTTCATTCTGGAAAACATGCTGACCTCACTGAGGAAAGGCGAGCAGGATATCAGCTTCTTAATCGCTGTCCTGAGGCACGTGCGTTCCACTTAAAGATCATGTCTACGGCATGATCTATCATATTGGCCCAATATGAACACTGTTCACCTAATTTTCGTGAAGGGAGCGGCCGCAATGCAAGCAATCATGGAAACAGCATTTGATGCGCTGTATCTGATCGGTGTGATCTTGGTCGGCATGAAGATGGCAACAGGGGGAAGAGGTGATCGGCAGTATCAGCTCTTTGGCTTGATGGCGATCCTCCTAGGGGCAGGCGATGCGTTTCACCTGATGCCCAGATCGTATGCGCTGTTTACCACGGGTCTTGAGGCCAATGCCGTTGCCCTGGGAATCGGGAAATTCGTCACGTCCATCACCATGACGATCTTTTACGTCATCCTCTACCATATCTGGCGACTGCGCTACGAGGTCGAAGGCCGCAAGAACCTAACGGTGTTCATCTATCTCTTGGCGATCATTAGGGTGGCCCTATGTCTCTTTCCCCAGAACGACTGGACCAGCTATCACGCCCCGGTCTCGTGGGGGATATATAGGAATATCCCCTTTGCCATGATTGGCCTGATCATGATCTACCTCTTCTACCAAGAAGCGAAGAAACAAGGAGACCACCGTTTCGAACACGCGTGGTTTGCCATCGTGTTGTCGTTTGCCCTGTATATCCCTGTGGTGCTTTGGTCGGACACCATCCCCTGGATCGGCGTCCTGATGGTGCCCAAGACCTTGGCCTACGTCTGGATCATCGTCATGGGATACGGCGAGTTTGGTCATCTTGGTAGGGCATCCATGCGTGAGACCGGTGTATCGCCGACATATCACAACGCGTAAGAAGTGGGTCAGGCACTGCATGAGTGCCTGACCCCCATCTTACGCGGACCCCGAGCAATGATCAATGAGAGCCATGCCGGGAAGGGCCGGATAGAGAGCGAAGGTGCCCTAATAACCACCTCTCGACGTATCAATCCTGATCGCATTGGCGGCCTCGTCCCACTCGACCGCAAAACCCAGTGTCCACCCCAGGTCGCGGAGCATGAAGTAGTTGCTGCCGCCGATATTGTAGGCGGTCAAGACAATCAGAGTTCCATCAAGGTGAATATCCGACGTTGTTAGATAGGCCGTCTGAACGGCCGCTAGGCCTGACATCGAGAGTTCGCCGCCTGCAACCGAATACGGATGATGGCTGAGCAGGTTGATCGCATTCTTGCTGCCATCCCAAGTGACCTCAAATTGCACTTCGCTGCCGTTCAGAGCCAGGGCCAGGTCACGCAGCCTAAAGTAATTGCTTCCGTTGATGGTGTAAGCCTCAAAAGCCACTCTCTGGCCGTTGACCAGAACCGTTGAGCTCATGGGCTGCGCTGGTAAGGAAGGAACTGTCGGCGGAGCGATCGGTTGGCTTGGGCGTTCGAGGATGGGTCTGTCCGGTTGAGGACCCAGTTCGATCAGTGCCTTTACCGGGAGGCTGCTCGGTTCCCTGCTGCCATTGCCGAGTTCGCCGTAGAGGTTGCGACCCATTGACCACACGGTACCATCCCGCTCCAGGACCAGCGTATTACTCTGTTCTGCCGATACGGCCACCAGATCTTCTAGTCCCTTGATCGGGGCTGCTGTGCTCCAGACCCCTGTTTCACCCTCCCCGAACTGGCCATACTGATTCAAGCCACAGGCCCAGACTGTCCCGTCGCTCCTGAGGGCTAGTGTGGAGTCGCCGCCAGCCGACACGGAGATGACCTCGGTCAGGCCTTTCACCTGGACCGGCTTCCTGCGCTGGTAGGTGGTGCCGTCACCGAGCTGACCGTAGGAGTTGTATCCCCATGCCCATACGGATCCGTCGGTTCTGAGGGCCACGCTGTGCATCCCCCCCGCTGACACCGCTATGACGTCGGTAAGACCCTGGATCTGAACCGGTTCATGGGAGAAGAACAGCTCCTCAACCCCCAGTTGGCCGGACGTGTTCGACCCCCAGGCCCACACGCTACCATCGTCTTTGACCGCCATGACATGGCCTCCCCCAGAGGAGATAGCGATGACATCGGTCAGCCCTTTGACTTGGACGGGAGTGCTGATCCGATCGTTTTGCTCATCTGCCACCAACCAGCTCTGCGTGTTGCTCCCCCAAGCCCATACGGATCCGTCGTTCTTGAGGGCCACGGAGTAGTAGGCCCCGCCCGAGATGGAGACCACGTCCGTTAGGCCTTTTACCGCCACCGGCATGACGCTATTGGTCGTAGTGCCGTCGCCCAGTTGCCCTTGGTAGTTGTGGCCCCAGGCCCATACGGTCCCATTACGCTTCAGCGCTAGGAAGTGGGTTGATCCTGCTGATACGGATACGACATCGGTCAGACCCATGTCGGTCGGGGTCGTCCAGGGGACACTCCGGCCGCCCTCATAGCCGCTATTGGCACCCCAGGCCCAGACCGTGCCATCGTTCTTGACGGCGACTGAGCCAGCGGAGATCTTGGCAGGATTATCGGCATCCTTGCGCACCTGGGCACTAACCCGTGATGGAAGCTGAACCACGCCTAGGCAGCTGATGACCATGGCCATCACGAGTACGATCGACGCGCGCTTGTTCATTCTATGGCCTCCCTAAGACACCAAATGTGGACTTTCCTACATATTCCTCGCTGACGCCCGTATTCCTGTTCTTGGTCTAGAGCATCACGAGCAGCCGGAGACGAATCTGCCCCCATCCTGACAGAGGATGGGGGCATAAGCGCCTGTGGCGATGATGATATCGAACATGAACGAAGGCTTCGATCATCCTCCTCGAGCAGAAACACTGAATGTGGGATGATGAGATCCCTAGTCAGGTTAGCCCGACCCGAGGCAATCTCCTAGGCCGCAGTGGTCTGCGCTCACGTGCCTACCTCCATCTGCATACCAAGACGAACGCCAAGTCTGCCAAGACCACGGCTGCCCAATGTACGACAACGAATAGAGTATACTTCTCAACGATGCCGTTGTGGTCACTTAGTATCATCAGATAGAACACGGCGATGGCGATGAGCGTAAGAACCGCAGCCACCGCGAGGCACTGGATCAGTATGGACGTGTGGTACTCATCATAGGGACGGCGGCGTAAAAGCAGCATGAGCACGGTGAGCATCGTCAGTGCCACTAGCACATAGGCAATGTACGCGTGATACCCGGAGGCTAGAAAACCGCTCCAGCTGGTCCAGAAGGAATGAACTCTGGCCACCCGGCTGTAGTATAGCAGACTGACGAACTCAACATGTCCTGAAGTGGCGATGAAGATAATCGCGTAGAAGGCGCTAAATAGGCTTACGCAGGCAGCGTTGATGGCTGGGTTCTTGACGATACTCTTCATCCTCTATCCTCCTCTTTGAACAGGAACAGCGCTTCAATCGAGAGGCCAAAGAACCGCGCTAGATCATACGCAAGCCAGATCGAGGGATCAAATCTACCTGTTTCAATGGCGTTGATGGCCTGGCGGGAGACCCCCACCTGCTCTCCCAGCTCCTTTTGTGTCAGACCGCGCTCTTCGCGTAAACGTTTTACATGGTTTTGCATGACTGCCCATCCTCGTGATCAGTGTAAGGTTGGCCTTACATCGATCATAGCAAAGATGGCGCATGACTGTCAAGCTTACCTTACATCAACCATGAAGCGCGGATGCCAGGCACTCACGCATCCAGCGCAAGCGAGCGATACGTGTGTAGAGCAACCAGCGAGGCTGAGCCAGGGTATGGCTCAGCCTCGCTGTTCGTGGTCTTCAGATCTCGGGGCAGTTCTCATATAGCCAGTAGAGTTGTTGCGCGTTCAGGTTCGCCTGCTCATGGTTGCCGTTTTGCGTCCACCATCCCACGAAGATGATTTGAATGGCGAAGACCATGTATCTGAGGGCTTGTCGCTCGGCGCTATTGAGCGGGCAGATCACATCGTAACCAGCCATGATCTGCCGGAAGAGCTGCGGCCAGACGCGGCGCTTGGCTTCGTCACTCCCGGCATCGGCCAAGAGGCTGGTTGAGCAGTAACACGGGTCGAAGATGCGAACGGCGGCGCGCAGGAGTTCAAAGTCCAGGAAGCCAGGCTGCCCGAGCTCATCAAAGAGGATGTTGCTGGGATGACTGTCACGGTGAATGAGGTGTTTGACTAGATGGGGATAGAGACCAGGCTCACGCGGCTGAACTCATCCAGAATAACCGCCAGCTCGTTGAGTTCAAACTGCTGTCCCCTGAGGTAGCTGTCCCAATGGCTGATGTTACTGAGGATGTCGGTATGTGGAAACGGTGATGGGTCCGGGATGGAGTACTGAGCCAGTCCACGGTGCAGTTGACCAATAGCCCTACCCAGTTCATAGGCCTGCTGCTTGCGCCGATCAGAATAGTGATCGCTCATGGATGCGCCCGGCAGAGCCCGGTAGAGGGCGAAGCTACCTTGACCATCGCTGGCCAACACCTTCCCCTGCCGTGTTAGGAGAGGCAACTCGGTACGGATACCGTGCTGATTGAGAAACTGAAGAACGGGGTACTCCGGGAGATCCTCGCGGCTACCGTGGCGCTTCAGGTAGTACTCCTGACCGGCGCCCGTCCGGATGCGCTGGACTCTACCTGACTTCTGTTCGCTCGCTTGGATGTCAACTAAGCCCCACTGCTGGGCCAGCATCTCTGTCTGCATCTCTTCCTCCTGCTTCACCGCGTCGGGTTTGCGGCTCCCAGTGGTTTTCACTAGCGCATCAGCGGCGGTAGTTCGGCCGCGATCTTGTCGGCTACCAAAGTATAAAAGGCAGGAAAACCCCTGTAGTTCATGTTGGGCTCTTCCTCAAAAGAACGTAGGCATAGGCCCTGGTTGGCCAGCGCCGTGAGGATCTCGCCCACCCGCCACTTGCGCACCAACACTTTGGGCAGACGATCACGTTCGTCCTCGGGTAGAAAGCCGGTGTAGGAAAGATCGCCTGCAATCAGCTCGGAATGGTAGTAGTCCGCCTCTGGTTGGAGTGCCATGCCCGTGCTCGTCTCAGTAAGGAGCTTGGTGGCAACGGGATGGAAATCCGTGAGGATGTAGCGACCACCGGGCTTCAGCATGCGCGCCACAAGGGCAAACACCGGCTCTAGGTCGGAGAAGTAATGCAGGATGCCGAACTCCATCAGCAGGATGTCAAAGCCCCGCAGTTTTTCTTCGTGGGGGATATTCAGCACATCGGCATTGATGTAATCGATGCTGACGCCTGCCGCTTCCGCCACTTCCAGGGCATAGCGTCGGTTCTCGACCGAGATATCCACGATGGTCACTTCCGCCCCGAGCATGGCCAGCGCGATCGCTTTGCGGCCCGTTGAGCCCAGCAGGTTGATCACCCTCTGACCACGCGGGTCACCAGTATACTTCAGCCAACGCCGTAGCGGATGGCGGGGATCCTGCAAGATTCTGGCCGCCTCTTCAGACGGGGAGCCGAAGTGAGCGTTCCACGCCTCGTACGCTTTGGTGTTCCAGGCCAGCCGATTGGCGGCGGTCTGCCTGTCCTGCATGATGGTCACCTCCATGTAATCCGTTTTGAGCATACAATCACGCAAGAACGATGCCAAAAGTGGGGCCCTCGCAGCCTCACTCCCCGCTCCCTGGCATGGGAATTGCGTGGAATCGCCTGCGGAGATCATCCGGAAAGAGGTGAACCATGAGATACAAAGCGATCTTCTTCGACCGCGACGGGACGCTGACCATGAACGATCGCAGTTGGACACAGCTGCGGGATCAGAAGTTGAGCGAGTGGAGCGGCAGGCCGTTTGTCTTTAGCCAAGAGCTGTTTGAGCGGCACTTCTATCGGGTCAGGCACGGGGGCTTTCCCTTTGCCCCATACAAGAACGTCGAAGATGAGTTACTCTTCTTCGCGCAGTGGTACCGTTCTCTGTTTACGGAGATGGGCATAACCGAAAAGGTAGAGGAGCGCGTCGACACCCTGATGCAGCACCTCTGGTATCTGAAGAAGGAGCTCTACCCCGAGACGATCGAGGTCCTGGAGTATTTCCACTCCCGGGGCTACAAGACGGGTGTGATCAGCGACACCAGCCCCTCGCTGGAGCTGACGCTTCAGAACGCTGGCATTCATCACTATTTCACCTCGTTCACCGCCAGTTCGCTGGTGGGCGCGAGTAAGCCCGACCCGATCATCTTCAATGCTGCCCTAAACGCTCAAGGGGTGAGCGCGTACGAGAGCCTCTATGTGGACGACTATGACCTGGAGGCGGACGGGGCCAGAGCCCAAGGCTTTACCTCGTTCCTGATCGACCGGACGGGCACAGTGAAGCGGGACTGGGCGATCCATAGCCTGAGGGAGATCATCGAGTTTGTGGAAGCAAGGATGGAATAGCGGAGCGACGAGAGTCAGCGGGAGTGCGGTTGGAGTCAGCGCGGGGGCGGGCGTTGGACAGCTCCTCCGTGCCCCTGTCCAATAGGAGGACGAGTCCCAAAATCTATGAGCCGCAAAGCAAAAAGCGCTTCGCGGCTCTTGTTCGAGAGTGTAATGTTCGTCCTCTCCCGGAATGCCATGCGGTTTTCACTTTAGCTTCTCTGGATCCCAGTTCCGAAGCGCCTTCGTTCCCCCTTCAATGGTAGATTCGACGGATTGGGTCCCTTTGAGAGAGATCTGTTCAACCTGCAACCCCAAGAGCCAGATGGTGCGTATGGCAACAAATGCGGGTATGGCCTCCAGATCGACTTGTGGCAGGTCCCTTTCAGTGTAGTATGCGTTCATGAACTCATCCCAGGGTTCACGTGTCTTGGCATGAAGATCGACAGCCCAGCGATAGACTGCCAGGTCATAGGCGCGCCAACCCGGTCCACCACAATCAAAGTCAAAGAGCGTCAGGGTACCGTTGGTGTCCCGATGAACATTATACCCGTGAAGATCACCATGGCAGACGCCTCGCACCAGTACGCCTTCCCGGGAGCGTATCTCGGTGCGCAAACGCTCGGCTAATCGGGTCAGGAAAGGCCAGTTACCCTGTTTGCTGACGATCGGTTCTATGGCCGACATGGGGTGCTCAAGAAGATGCTCTAGATCCAGCTGCAAGCGAGGAAGCTCCGTCTGAAACGAATCCATGGAAGTATGAAGTCTCGCTACCAGGCGGCCATATTGGGCTGCCCCGTCAGTTTCATAGCCGATCACCTTCCCGGGAGCGTAGGAGAACAAGACCCCAGCACGAACGCCTTCTGGTGCCCAGAGGTCGGTCGAGAGGGTTCCATCGAGCTTGGCGATCGGGACCGCAACAGAGATTCCGTCTCTGTGCAGATGGGTGAGGAGCTCTAGCTCATAGGCGATATCATTTGGCCTCCGCCAGCCGGCGCGGTATATCCTATAAATGTAGGTGGAGCTGCCTGCCATGATCCGATAGGTGTCGTTTATGCCAGGCGATAGAAGGATGCAGCGAATCGGCACCGGTAGACCATAGCTGTCACTTAGTACCCGCGCGATCACATCCGGCGCAACGATTGAATGCGATACGGCAACTGGCATGTGCATGGAACCCCTCCTTATGTCAAGACGAACGTTCGTTCTTATTCATCTTACTAGCGGTTTAGGCATGCTGTCAAGCCCTGGAACCGCAGGCGGTTGTCTACCAATTTGTCCGGGCGGTCTGCATGAGCTTGGGCCGCTAGAATGGTAAAAAAGAGAGTAAAAGGGGGGCTGCCGCTCGGCAGCCCCCCTTTTGCCCATGCTACTTCAGGTGATCAGCCAGTTCGTCAATACCAATCTCGCGGCCAATCGAGTCCACCCACAGAGACGCCTGCTCAGCGGTAAACCGCAGAATGCAGTAGTTCGGATCGTCCTGACCTGCCGGGAAGTGATCGATGAACCAATCCTGCCAGAGCTCACGCTTGATCGGCTGATCGGTAAGGATCTCGATCGTCCCGATCAGGGTCACGTTATGACCGCCGTCCCGGTAGCAGAGGCTGGCGCGGTTGTTGTTCTCCAGGCACCGCACCTTGCCCGACTGCAACCCGGTGGAGAACCAGGCGTGCCTGACCCCGTCCGTCCGGATGGAAGAGATCGTCGAGGCCCGGGGGAAGCCTCGATCATCGATCACGGCGATCGTGGCTGTCGAGGCCGCCTTCATAATCGACTCGGCCCTAGCGGCGAGACGTCGTGTCTCGCTCTCCACAGCCCAATGCCTACATTGCTCGATCCGAGCCCCGTCGTCGCCATGCTCACTATCATAGGAGAACTCGCGCAGCAAGGCGCAGGGAAACTCCTGACACTCGCCACAGTGTATGGCCCCCCTGCCTTCGCAACAGTTCTTCACGCGGCACTGCCCATGGAAGGGTTGAGGGGCGTCCACACATCCAGGACAGTTCATCGCCTCACGATAGGAACACCAGCTGCACAAGAGACCGCAGCGCGTTTCAACCATCATCTACCACTCCTCTCTGTCCCCATCCTACCATAGCGAACCGGACAGCTATCTGTCATGTTCGTAGCACGCTACCATCTCTTTCGCCGTGGCGTGGAGCTCGCTGACCAGCTCGGCGGGGCTGATCACCAGCGCCCGATCGCCGAAGCTGAGCACCCACGAGAGGATGAAGTCCTTGTTGGTGTAATGGATCGTGAGCCGTAGCTTATCGTCGTCAGTGATCTCATACGAGTCGGGGCCAAACTCCTCAACCACCAGGTGCTCGACGGACCGGTGAAAGAGAATGGTGATCTCGCGGCCGCCGGCGAAGTACTCATCGACGTCCAGTTCCTCGTCCGGGATCTCGCGGGGTATGAACGGTTCGCACGTCGCCCGGCAGTGCCAGAGGCGGTTCAGCTTGAACAGGCGGAAGGCGAACCGGTCGCGGCAATAGCCGAATAGATACCAGGAGGTCCACTTGAACAGAAGTAGATAGGGCTCGACGGTTCGGCTAGTCCGCCCTCGCCCCGAGTAGTAGTCGAAAGCCACCAGCTTGCGCTCACTGATCGCCTCGCGAAGCAGCGCGATCTTCTCGGCCAGGCTATTGCGGTAGTGCGAGGAGAGGTCGATGAGGATACTCTCCTGGGTGGAGACCACCGACCTGCCTCCAGGCGACAGCTTGGTGATGAGGCGCTCAATCCGCGGCGAGTTCGTTACACTGCCAAGGCTACGCAGACCGGCGATGATGTTCTCTAGCTCGTCAGTGGCGAGGGCGCTCTTATCCAATCTATAGCCATCAGCGATGGCGATCCCGCCGTTGCCGCCCGGGTAGGTGATGATAGGGATGCCAGCCTGGCAGATGGCATCGATATCACGCTGGATCGTGCGGCGGGAGACTTCAAACAGACTGGCCAACTCCGGAGCGGTGGTCTTCTCCCGCTGGAGCAGTGTCGTGACGATGCCTAGCAGACGGTCAAACTTCATCGTGCCAACCTCCGGGTCAGTGGATATGTTCAGTATAAGATACGTCCTCTCGGGTTGCCTCTCCTCCTGGCAGGCACAGAAGCTAGACGAAGTGGAAGCTGCAGACAGAAACCCCAGGCCTCACTGCCTGGGGTTTGTGAACCCGTTTGTGCCCAATGGGCCAGCACTAGGTCGCGTCCACAGAGGCAATAACCCGCATGAGTCGCTGCAGCGTCCTCTCTCTGCCTAGCACCTCCATAGTAGCAAACAAGGGTGGGGAGACCCTCCCCCCTGAGAGCGCCATCCGTAACGACATAAACAGCTCCTTGGTGGTCCAACCGAGCTGCTCACGCGCCTGATGGGTAGAGTGTTCGAGGGCGGTCTCGTCCCAGGGCGAGCCAGAGAGGGCATCCACTACGACCCGAAGACCAGCTCCAACGTCCTTGCCAGCCAGGATCTTCGTGATCTCGGCGATGGGGGCTTCCGGCTCTAGGAAGAGGTACGAGAAGTCGCGGATGCCATCCAGTCGCTGCAGCCGTTCCTGAACAAGCGGTACCACCTTGGCGAGATAGCCGAGATCAAGCGAATCGTCTATGAAGCCTGCCTTTTGAACGAAGGGCATGAGCCGCTCGGCAAGATCAGCTTTATCTAGACGACGGATCCATTTCGCATTCATCCAGTCCAGCTTCTTGATGTCGAAGATGGCGTTGGAGACCGTACACTGTGCGAGTGAGAAGCGTTTCACCATGTCCTGGATGGATAGGATCTCATCTTCCTCGCCACTTCCAGGGCTCCAACCCAGATAGGCCAGGAAGTTCAGCATCGCCTCTGGCAGATAGCCCATCTCTGCGTACTGTCCGATGAACGTGGCTCCTTTGCGCTTGCTCATCTTGGTACGGTCTTCATTCAGCATGGTGCTGAAGTGGGCAAACTGGGGAGTATCCCACCCAAGCGCCTGGTAGATGAAGATCTGGGGAAACGTGTTAGCGATATGCTCAGCGGCCCGGGTAACAAGGCTGATTCCCATCAGGTGGTCATCAACCACGGTGGCAAAGTTGTAGACCGGCATGCCATTGGACTTGAGGATGATCATGTCGCCCATCAGGGCACCATCAGCCTCGATCCAGCCACGGACCAAGTCATGAAAGCCGACCTTAACGTCGGGCATGATCAAACGGATGGTGGGCAGTCGCCCCTCAGCGCGCAAGCCCTGACGGTCAGCGCCCGTCAGGTGTCGGCATCTGCCGCTGTACTTGACGTCCTGCTTGGCCGCCTGCTGAGCCGAGCGCTCGGCCTCGATCTCCTCGGCCGTGCAGTAACACTCGTAAGCCTTCCCCTTGGCAATCAGTTGCGCCACGTAGCGGTGATACGTGTTCAGGCGCTCGCTCTGCCGATACGGCCAAGTGGGGCCGCCTCGGTCCGGGCCCTCGTCCCAATCCAGCCCCAGCCACCGTAGGCCGCGATAGACCCCCTCTTCAGCATCATCAGAGTGCCGTTTGCTGTCGGTATCATCGATGCGTAGGACAAACGTCCCTTCGTTTTGCTTGGCGATAAGATAGTCATAAAGGGCGGTACGGGCATGCCCGACATGGGCATCACCGGTGGGACTCGGAGCCATGCGAAGCCGCACAGGCTTCCTGATGGTCATAGTGGAACCAACTCCTTTCTCAATGCATGACGTGGTGGCAACTGCCCGTCCGTCACAGGGTGGTAGGTCGTTGCCAACTGGTAGGATGTACACTCTCCCCCAGAGATGACAAAACGCCCACCCCTGTTTGAGGGGTGAGCGCATGCTCACGGTACCACCCTATGGCCGTTGCCGGCCTACTCGTGCTCTGACCAGACTGGTCAGCCCCAGTTAACGGTTGGGTCGCCGACACGGCCTACTACTCTTCAGCCTGCAGCTCAAAGGCCTCTTCGCGGACTGCTTGATACCAGGTTTCCACCTCTCCCCGGCTCTCTGTCACCAGCTGGACCGCTACTAACTCCCTATCATTGCCATTGGAACTATTATCCTCACGGAGATCAAGATTGTCAAGCATCTAGCCTCCTATTCTGACCGACTCCCCGCCTTGCCTTGATCACGACCAGCACTCTCCTCGACCCGATACTCGACCATGCGGCGAATCAGATCCACTGGTAGAGGCTGGCTTAAGGGGAACTGCACCGATCCTTTGCCGGTCTTGTAGTTCCTGAGTTCATCCTTGAATGCCTCGCCTGCAGTCGGAGTCGGGTAGAACCCGATATGGTTCTGGAAGGCCGCGAAATGGACCAAATGCCTGCCGTTGAGATCAAACGTGGGCATGGCATAGCTGATCGTCTCGGTGGCAGCGGGGGCCACAGACTTGATCAGTGTGCGCATCGTCTCCAGTACAGCTCGGGTCGCGGGGGGAAACTCCTCTATGTACGCATCAATGGAACTGGCAATCGAACGATCTGCCATCTACTGCACCTCCCGTTGGTTGCACCGCGATCGTCACGGCTACGACTGGATCAGCTCACCTTGGGGCATACCTCATGCCCATATAGTTGTCACCTCGGCGTAGTTCGTCGATCATCTGCGCTACGCGCTTTTCTCTCGTCTCCGGCCGCTTCGCTCTCGCTATCCAGCCGAGATAGTCATTCTGTTGATAAGGGGGTCGTCGGCGATAGGAGTCCAACAAGCCTTCGCCGATGAGTCGCTCTTCCAGATCGGTGGGCATGGCGTTGATCGCTCGTTTTAGTCGCGACGTATCCATCTTTGCTTAGACACTCCCTTCGTGCTTGCGAGGATTGGCCCACACATGTTGTGTCCGATTCGCCGGGGCTAGTAGCTTCTCCTGCGACCGGGTTGTGATCGCGGGTTGCACCTGACCAAACTCAGTCAGATATTTCCAGTAGCGCTTGGGCATATGGCTCATGCGCAGGCGCGGGTTGTAGCGCTCCTGGATCCCGATCGACTGGTAGAACTGCTGCCAAAGCTCACGAAAGGCCAACTCTTCCTCATCCGGCTCCGGTAGCTCGAGGTCGGCGATCGGGATGATCGCCGAGCGGTAGGGCTCGTAGATCAGCGCCATGCCGTGGGTCTTGTCGTGGATCAGGAAGCGCTCCTCGGGATAGCGCTCGCAGAAATGATGTCTGAGTAAGGGTAGTACGCAGTTCTTCGGCTCGATCTGGGCGGCAAGAGCGCCATTGAAGATCGAGAAGCGAACAAAGCCGCAGAGCAGATGGCTCTCGCGCTTCAGATGTGTGACCGCCTTGAAGAGCTTGTCCACCACGTCGTCAGCCAACATGTTCAGTACGGCGGGGCCGTGGCGGTAGCCGAGGCGAAGGAAGAGCAGGATCTGATGCTCCCTCTGCTCCAGACAGGTCAAGAAGGCGTGCTGGACGAACTCCAGCGCCTCCGGACCCACTTTGGCCGGAATGGAGGCCAGCACTCGATTCGCCCTCGCAAGATCGGTCACAATCCGCTTAGCAGGAAAGAGCGAGAGCGCCTCTGCGTCTGGGGATAGGATGTCAACGGGGATCTCCTTGAGGTAATAGCTTTCGTAGACACAACAGAGCAGGCCTTCGAAGCTGCCGTCATACTCATAGATTAGGCTGGTCGTTCGCTGCGCTAGGCTGGTCGTTCGCTGCGCGAACTGCTCGCCCATGCAGCCGGACTGCTCGCCTCTGCAACCTAGCTCTTCGCCGACAGCCATAGGCTAGCCCCCTCTCCTTGGTCCAGCAGCGAGAGCTGCTCGGGACGCTCCTGTGCCAGCAGGCGCTGCTCGTAGCGATCCAGGGCGCTCTCGGAGAGCAGCGCCTTCAGCACCGTATCTTGACTGACTTTGAGGCCGATGGAGCTCTTGCCACTGCAGGTGATGAAATACTGGGCTCGCTTTAGCACCACGCCGATCTTCTTCAGGCCAGCATAGTCCAGCGCGCCAGTTCGTCGCGCCGCCACGATCCGCTTGGCGGTGGTGACCCCGATCCCCGGCACCCGTAGCAGATCCTCATAGCGCGCTCGGTTGACCTCCATGGGGAAATACTCGGGGTGATTGAGCGCCCAGTTGCACTTGGGGTCGACGAAGGGGTTGAGCTCCTGGTGCTGCTCATCGAGCAGTTCGCTGGCCGCAAAACCGTAGAACCTGAGCAGCCAGTCCGCCTGGTAGAGCCGGTGTTCGCGCAGAAGCGGTGGCTTTGTCTCCACCGTGGGCAGAAGCGCGTTCTGGCCGATCGGCACATAGGCGGAGAAAAAGACGCGCTTGAGCTGGTAGCGTCGATAGAGGCCCTCGGTCAGGTTGAGGATGCGGAAGTCGGTATCGGGAGTGGCGCCGATGATCATCTGCGTGCTCTGTCCGGCCGGGGCAAACTTGGGGGCGTGTTGATACTTGACGATATCGGTGGAATTCTCCTTGATCTGGTCGTGGATATAGCCCATGGGTGCTAGGATGGTCTGTTTGGACTTGTCTGGGGCGAGCAGGCGCAGGCTCTCCTGCGAGGGCAGCTCGATATTGACGCTCATTCTGTCCGCCAAGAGGCCAAGCCGCGTGATCAGTTCTCTGCTCGCTCCGGGAATGGCCTTGACATGGATATAGCCGGCGAAGTGATACTCATCGCGCAGGATGTGTAAGGACTCAATCATCTGCTCCATGGTGTAGTCGGGGTTCCTGAGCACGCCGGAGCTTAAGAAGAGACCCTCGATGTAGTTCCTACGATAGAAGCCGATGGTTAGGTCGGCTAGTTCGCGGGGGGTGAAGCTTGCTCGCGGGGTGTCATTGGAGCGGCGGTTGATGCAGTATTGGCAGTCGTACGCGCAGACATTGGTCATCAGCACCTTCAGCAGTGAGATGCAGCGACCATCAGCGGAGAAGCTGTGGCAGATGCCAGAAGCGACCGCGCTGCCGATGCTCCCCGCCGAGCCTTTGCGGTCGACGCCACTGGACGTGCACGCCACATCATACTTGGCCGCATCGGCCAGGACCGCCAGCTTATCGATCATGCCCATTGCCATTCACCCCCTGCTCATAGTATAAACCAAACACAAGTTCGTGAACAGTGCGGCGCTGAATCGCGGCGTTGAATCAAGAGCTCCCATCTCTACGCGGGATGGGAGCTTGTGCTGTAGCCTGCACTATGGCCTATCATTGATCCTTGCCATTAATCGGTTATGAGCGTCGGCTAGTGACATGAACTGAGTACCCGCCAGACGTTGCTGTTGAATAACACCGACCCAAGCTACACATTCGATGCGCCTCATTTCTCAGGGTAGCCCAGCAAACTACTTGGCAGCCCCTGCCTTATGCGGTTCTCCTCTGCCTGTACGTAGGCCGTTGTCGTGATGGTTGCCATGATGAGTGAACGCAGCTCTGAACTTCAGTCACTCGTCCTGCTCTTGCTGATCAGTTCTGCGATCTCATTTAGGTATACCCAGCGCTGTAACGCGTCATTTAGCTCTATCTCCAAAGCTTCCTTCATCGACAACAGATCCTGCAAGCGTAGATAGTCGCTTGATGCCTTGTCCAACTCCTTATTCACATCATCTATCTTTGCCTCCAGACTGGAGATCGTTTGATCGATCTGCTCAAACTCTCTCTGTTCCTTAAACGTAAACTTGAGAGGCTTGTCCTTAACACGCCCCGAGTTGTGTGCCTCCTTGTCTAGTCTGGGCTTAGGGTTGTTCTCCTTCGCTACTGCATTCTCTTGAGTTGTGTTCATATGATAGTCCGAGTAATCACCTTGAAACTGCTTGATCGAGGCGTTCCCCTCGAATACAAACAGCTTGCCTACCACCCTGTCCAGGAAATACCGATCGTGAGAAACTGCGATAACCGCCCCCTGAAAGTCGTCAAGATAACTCTCAAGGACGGTGAGTGTCTGAATGTCCAAATCATTGGTCGGTTCATCGAGAAGCAGGATATTCGGTGCACCCATGAGTATGCGCAGCAGATACAGCCTTCGTTTCTCTCCGCCTGAGAGTTTGGAGACAGGCGTCCATTGCACGGTTGGGGGAAATAGAAATCTCTCCAACATCTGAGAAGCACTTACCAGGCCTTCGGCCGTAGTCAGATACTCGGCTTGGTTCTTGATATAGTCAATGACCCGTATGCTTTCATCCATTGCCATTTCGTCGGTGTCCTGGGCAAAAACGCCTACTTTGACCGTATCACCAATAGTCACACTGCCTCTATCGGGTTCTAACTGTCCTGCAATCATCTTGAGTAGGGTTGATTTCCCGCATCCGTTGGGGCCTATAACACCGATTCTATCATCCCTGAGAAGGATATAGCTGAAATCAGCAATGATCTCGACACCTGAAAAGTCTTTCCCAACATGATCCAACTCGATTATCTTTTTGCCGAGGCGGGTAGTCCCGACCGCTAGGTCGACCTTCTCGTAGGCTTCTGGCAACCTCGATTCCTTAAGGTCTTCAAACCTGTCTATCCTTGCTTTCTGCTTGGTGGAACGAGCCTTAGCCCCCCGCCTTATCCACTCCAGTTCCTTCCTGAATAAGCTTTGGCGCTTCCTTTCAGATGCCTGCTCACTTTCTTCTCTCTCCGCCTTCAGTTCGAGGTACTGCGTGTAATCTGCCTGATAGCTATACAGTCTACCATTATCAAGTTCTATGATCTTGTTGCAAACTCTCCCCAGAAAATACCTATCATGGGTAACCATTAGCAGCGCGCCCTTACGGTTGTTCAGATACCTTTCGAGCCAATCCACAGTTTCATTATCCAATTGGTTGGTGGGCTCATCCAAGATCAGTAGATCAGAGGGGACTATCAGCGAACCCGCCAGAGCGATCCTCTTTTTGCCCCCACCCGAGAGCACTCCAACCTTTGATTCAAAGTTATTTAAGCCGAGCATGGTCAGTACTGTCTTTGCTTCATTCTCTACAGTCCAGGCCATCATGCTATCCATACTCTGGGTCAAGGCGAGAAGTCTTCTCTCCAGCGAATTGTCACCGGGACACCTATCCAGCTCTTGGAGTGTGTGTTCATAGTCTCTCAGCAGCTTCATAACGGGCGAGTTGCCTTTGAAGACCTGTTGAAGCACAGTCATGTCATTGTCAAAGTCGGGATTCTGCGGCAAATACTCGACGACAACATCGCTGCCGATCGTGATCGTTCCCGCGTCAGGACTCTCAACACCCGCTACAATCTTCAGGAATGTCGACTTTCCAGTTCCGTTAATGCCGATAAGGCCGGTTTTGTCTCCTTCGTTTATCCCGAGGGATACCTCGTCCAGGAGAGTTCTTTCACTGTAGGCTTTGGATAATCGCTCCATTGATAGGATGTTCAAAACCATTCCCCCAGCACTCATATTGCCAACTCCGCAGGAAAGTCTCGGCCCGGTCGTTATGTCTCCACTTTGTGTATCAGTATTGTACCATACATCCAGTAACAACAAGCGGGCTTTTGACACACATCTACCGTTCTGCGCCTATGCCTGCTTTTTTTGACCTCATACCGGAGGCCTCGGGGCAACTTGCTTCCATGACCCGGCCTACTTGGAGCAAAAAACCTTCCAAGCTCTAGTTGTCGCACGGCAAATCCCAAATCGCCGTGTCCTTCAAGCGCGAAATCTAAATTGCTTAATGTAGGCATCAATGTACGTGCGGTGATAGCCAGCCCAAACGATCTTCGGTCAGAGGTAATGTCGGTATGGCCCAGAAGATCTAAAGGTTGGCTGCTGAAAGCCACCGAACAGGGCAAGATTAGCAGCGTACGATATCACCCCTAAGATACATTATATTACAAACTCGCGTTCGTAAAAGCATGCTTAAGCCAAATCAGAAGGTCCCATCCCTTGGCGGGACGGGACCTCTCTTTGCATCGCCAAATTCAGTTCCAACCGTGTATCCCAGCGATCGAGGTCGTCTGACCAACTCTTCAGTTCCTACTTGATGGGCGGAATCGGAATAACCCACTGTCCATTGATATTTCGCTCAGCAATGGTGATGCGTAGCTCAGCCGGCTTGGATTGCGGATCGAGCTGGTAGCTGTAACTGACTTTCCTCCTCTCCGACATCGTGCCCTCTGCCTGTTGTCGCAGGGAAGAGTCAAGCACTCGCCCCTCCGCGTCTAGGATCTCCATACCACTCAAGTTTCCGAACTGATCATTGAGCAGCCAGGACAACTCAAAGGAGACTGTGCCGCCCCCATCGCTGTGAGCGCTGATCTGTACCGGCACCCCGAGCACATTCAGCTCCCCGCTACGTTGTTCTAGCGGCCACGACAGGTCGATGGGGATATCTTTGGCCAGCCCAGGTATAAACAGTTGACTGTTATCTCGCTTCTGAGGGCGGGGAAAGATCGCTTGATTCTGCCAGACCCCGTCCACTTGGGTACCGTGGGCAAAGCTCCCTGCGCCACCCTGGTTGGCCAAAGGCTCATTGAGGTAGGTATTCATCCCTTCAGGAGTCTCCCCATAAATCGAATGCCCTCCTTGGACCAAATACTCAACCATCAACAGTGCTGGGGTGACGACGGCCCGCTTCCCAATGACCGTGACCCCGTCCACTGTCTTTTCGTATTGAATGGGTAGCTCTTGAGCAAGCTTGCTGACTGCTTCCCGCGTTACCGGCAATGACAGGCTGACATGCCCCTCAGCAGAGCCCGGAACCCGTAGCTCGATCTCCAAGGTCCCCTGAGTGTCAGGCAATGGGGCGGTCTGCAGGACGCCAACGTATCCCAACTGTGTCCAGACAGGTGAACCCCATGCTGACCAGAACCCTACACCGTCAATACTCTTAATGGATAGCCCATAGCCCCGTGGTGTCGATTGCGGGGCAACATCATCAACCTTGGCGGCAGGTTGGGGTTTTGCGAGCCTTTCTTGGGGTGGCTGGGCTCCCTGTACCATATAGATCACTGAAGTTTGAATGGGATCTGCGACCACACCCAGGATGCGCAAGGTAATCCCATCCGTGCTGACTTGGGCCACTGTCCCTTGGATATAGCCATTGTCATACGCCCACCTGAGCCCTGCGTATTGCAGTACCGCCTTCTGAATTAGTGGCCCTATGCCAGGAATATCAACAGCGGCCATGCTCATCTGGGGGAGAAAGAGCGTCAACACCAGGCAGGCCGCAGCCGTTGCCGCTAATAGCTTTGTTCGTTGACGCAGCCATGTGATTCGCGGCTGTGATGTGTGGCTAGGCTGACCCCCATCCACCTGAGCCACTGCGGACTGACATATGGCGTCTATCGTTTCCTCACTCAGCGTTGCGGCCCGCTGACGGAGATCACTCAGGGTGATGGGCCTTGCCGCTGGAATCGGGTGTTGGCTCCAGCCATCAGTCTCCGCAACCAGCTTTGCCTCGATCTGATTAATCTCCGAACGTTTCACAGTTGCCACCATCCTTTCCAGAGGTCAGTTTGGCGCGAAGCAGCCGCAGGGATCTGTTCAGCCTTGACTTTACTGTTCCAACGGGGATCGCTAGGGAACTGGCCACTTGCTCCTGAGACAAATCAAAGACATAGCGCATGGCCACTACTTCGCGCAGTTCCTTGGGCAGGTCAGCGACGTAGTCCCATACCTCATGTTGGCCGTTAGTCGCGCTCGTTTCCTCGGTAGAACCCTGGAGTTGTTCGGGCAACCCAAAGGGCACGACACGTTGACGCTGTTTGAGCATATCCGAGCACACATGCAGCAGGATGCTTTTCATCCATGGCTTGAACCCCTCGCTACCGCCCCTTAGCTGATCCCGCGCCACATAGGCTCGGAGCGCAGCATCCTGCAGAGCATCGTTGGCGTCAGCCTCATTGCCAAGCAGCGCTAGACTAGCCCGGTAGAGATACGCTTGAAGCGCATCCAGCTGTGTCAGGAATTCGTCTTCACTCATGCGCTCCCCCCCTTCACCCTACTAGACTGCGCTGGGCACTGGTTTCGTTCGCCAACGATGGGTCAAATTTCCTTCACTAGCCACAAGGGACCGACCGCTGTGGTGGAATACCAGTTTCTTTGTCACCCGCGTGCAACCAAGACGATCATATAGTGGATTTGATCACCAGCATCTTCTTCGGTAGAAGCCGATGGTCTAGTCAGCCAGCTCGCGGGGTGTAAGGCTCGCCCGCGGAATATCATTGGAACGGCGGTTGACGCAGTGTCGGCAGTCGCAGGCACAGATGTTGGTCATCAGCACCTTGAGCAGTGGAATGCAGCGGCCATCGGCGGAGAAGCTATGGCAGATGCCCGAGGCGACCGCGCTGCCGATACTGCCTGCCTACCCCTTGCGGTCCACACCGCTGGAGGTACAGGCCACGTCGTACTTGGCCGCATCGGCCAGCACGGCGAGTATGTCCACGATCTCCATACCATCACCCCCTGCCAATAGTAGAAACCAAACGCGCGTTTGTGTCTAGTATCCGGCTGAATCACCAGGGGTCGTCTCAAAAGCTAATCGCTCTTGAGACGACCCCTTGACATTAACAAATGGGATGCTCAATACCAACTGTGCGCCTTTCCTGTCTGTACTCCCGCAGCAGTTCGGGGAAAGCGGGATCAGAGCGCAGAAACGCGAACTGATCGTCGGTTTGCAGTTCGGTTAGTAAGACGGAGATCAGCTGCGCCGTGAAGCTCTTCTCAACAGATTCTGGTGTGATATGCCGGTAGAGCAGAGAAGCGCCGATCTTCCAAGGTTTTTGCATAGCGGCCAGCATGGCGCGCAACAGCGGGATACCAACAGCAGCATCCTGCTTTTCCGCTGCAAGCTGAAAGCCGGCGACATAGACGGTATACTCCCACAGGTCATACAGCTTTGCCGTTTCCTTGGCCATCTCAGCGAGATGCTGTGCATCTGCATCTCTGCTCTCCTTCAGTGCGATATCCAAAAGCTGCAACAGTGTCGAGTGCATTTCACTCGCCTCGCTCAGCAGCTTGCGCTCCAGAAGCTCCGCCGCTTCAACATACTTTCCCTGACTGAGATGCAGCGAAGCCTGTGCCTGTTTTTTGCCAAAGGAGACGTCGGGCAGGCCGTCCAGCAGCTTCTGTGCCTTTTCATAGTCGCCCCGATTGCGGTACTTCGCGATTAGCATGATCACAGCCCGGTAACGCACTCGTGCATCCTCACTGCGGGCAGCCCGTTCATACAGCGCGTCGATCTGAGGCGCGTATATTCCCTTGTCCTCAACTGCAAACATGGTCAGCGCACCTTCTAACACTGGAGCAGTCGCACCGGAAAGCTGGTCGCAGCCGGGATATTCCCGGATTTTGGCCATGGCCGTGGCAAAGCCGGCGGCATAGCCTTCTTCCTTAATCAATTCCACCAGACTGTTGGTAAACTGCCCGATTTCTTGCTCAGATAAATCATCCTGAAAGGACAGCAAGGTGTTGAGATCTACCTTGAGCAACCGTGCGAGCGGAGGTAGCAGGGTGATGTCGGGGTAGGTTCCACCTTTTTCCCATTTGCTGACGGCAGGGGCGGACACGCCGAGATACTCCGCCACCTGTTCCTGCGTCAACCCCTGTTCCTTCCGCTTTTCTTTGATGATCTGATTGATCTTCACCGCATTCTCTCCAGTCACTTGAGATCGAAACACCTTTCGTTGCCGTAATTGTACCTGAAGGAGAGAGCCGGATACAATGGAGCGATTGTTTATTTTCGGGCAGGAAAATTAACTGGCAGTTATGATCGGCGCCTGGCGGTGTTGTCAAGAACGCAATAATCCACCGCACTTATGCCATCATCTGACACCGCGCTCATGCCAATGCCTGAACCACTTCATATGCCAGTCGATGAAGCCTTCATTGGCCCAGTTCCAACCTTGGTAGACCGTGGTATGGCGGAGTACATGGCCCATGAGGAAGATATGCCTCACAGCCGGGGTGAGTTGGATGACGGCCAACTCTTGATCAGACAGTGTTCGCATTGTCTGATAGCCATCGAGGAGAGCGGCCAACCTCCGTTGCCGATCCATCTCCGCTTTCTCGCTCGTGTTCATCCAGTCGTAGCAGAGGTAGATCCGAGGTCTACTGCCCGCCAGCCAACGCCCGAACTGTCGAAGTCGAGCAAGGTCGGTTGACCATTAGCATCGTAGATTACGTCACCGCCGTGCAGATCCCCATGGCAGACGCCGTAGTCTGGAGAGGTGCATGGCAATAGCGAGACGATACGATCCTTGGCGTGATCAGCGAGCTCTCGGATGAGGCGTAAGTCATCTGGGCGGTGAGCCATCAGTTGGCTGATCGGCACCATGTTCTCCTCGATCAGAGTAGTCACGTCCAGGTGTTGCCTATTGTAGGCTGGTTTCATCGAGTCCGCGGCCAAGTGCATGCGTGCCACCGTCGCCCCAAAGGCGCGGCGGTGTCGATCGGTCTTCTCGTCGTCACCCTGCACGGCGTGAAAGAGCACGGCGCAGCGGGTGCCCTCGGGAGCCTGGAGCTCGTTGACGTATCCGCCGCCCGAACGTGCCACCGGTCGGACCACGGATACCCCCTGGTCCAGCAGGTGGTTGAGCAGTCGGACCTCCTCGCTGACATCCAGCAAGGAGCGCCGTCCGGCTCGATATACCTTCAGATAGAACTCGCCACCCGCTGATTGGATGCGGTAGGTGTCGCAGATCCCCTTACGGAAGAAGCGGCAAGAGTATGGTGGCGTAAGCCCATAGAGGGGCAGTAGCTGATCGGCGATGGCTTGGTCCGACAGTGTGCTGTCCTGGACAGGAAAGAGGCTGGTATCGGGCATATTCACCCTCCTATATGGTGAAGTGGGCTCTCCGTCGGCGAGCTTCTAGGTCCTTGCGATCAGTAACAGACTGTAGGTCTGGACACGGGGACGGTTCTGTTTGTCCAACTGAATCAACCTGGTCTGGCCTGTTGGCCATCCTAGGACCCCAAAAAGATGAAGCCTTGCAACCAATAGCGGCAGACCGGAATTGCTCAGGCGCACTGAGTTGGACAAACAGAACCGTCCCTATTGTCCATGGTAAGCGATCAGCACTTTGATCGGGTTGATCTTGCCCAGCGCTAGCTGCTCAAAGCAGTGCGCCAGATCACGAGCGTGAACGCGCAGCTGGAACAAGCGGTCGAGGTTGCCGGCATCCTCGCGGACAGCAGTAAAGAACCAGCGAGCGTGAGCCTGGTAGTCGTAACCGTCGCTTGACCCCACGACGCGCAGTTCCTTGCGGTGAAAATCAGGCGTGAGCGTCTGGCGCTCGACATTGCCGTCGGACAGGGCAATAATGGTCCCCTCGTGCCTGCTTGCCGTCTGAAGCAGCACAAAGGCTGCATCTCTGCCCGAGCACTCCAGACCGAGGTCATAGCCGCTTGCCACACTCTCTAGCTCGTCCGGGGCGAAAACCGCATCGGCCCCGATCAGCCGGGCGATCTCTCGCCGTTCAGAATTTGGTTCGGATACGACCACCTGCTGCGTACCTATCTTGTGCTTGAGGAAGTGCAGCGCCATCAGCCCCATGGTCCCTGCGCCGGTGATCAGTATGCGGTCCGAGGGCTTGGGATCTGCCTTCAGCGCCCCCTTGGCCGCATCGCAGGAAAGAATGGTCAGAAGCGCTAGGGAATCATCGACCCCCACGGGGATAGGAATCACCTTGCGGCTATTCACCACCGCATACGTACGGTGTCCCCAGAAGCCGACCACCCTCTGGCCGACCGCAGGGTCCTGGACGTTGGCTCCACGGTCAATCACGATGCCCAAGCTCTCGTAGCCGGTCATCCTCGGGTATGCTCGCTCTAGACCGGTCTGATCATCACCCCGGTACTGTGGCAGCTCGGTCCCCATACTGATGGAGCCGTATTCTGTCCTGACCAAGATCTCATCTTCCCCCAGTATGGGGATGGCGTTCTCTACCCACTGCAGTCGCCCTGGTCCAAATAGCAGAAGTGATCGGCTACGCATAGGTCATCTCCTCATCTCCAGTATCGACCACTAGGTCGAACGACGCAGGAGGGCGTACCGCTGTGAGATAGTGCGCCTCCGCGGGATCCCATCGTGCATGCCATGCCAGGTCGGCATGACCTTCCCGGCGATCATGCCGCCGGCGTCGGACCTCTGGCAAGGCGTTCACCAGGACCGTCAGATCAACGACGTCGGCTAGATCCGGGTTAGCGCTATAGATGCCATCAAGAATGATCACCGGCGCCGTCTCTTTTCTCACCCACTGGGCCGCCAAGCCATCCTCGGAACCCAAGGAGAACGGATGATACTGCGCCTTCCGACCAGCCAAGAGTGGCTCTAGCGCCTCGGCTCGCACACGATTCCAATCGATACAGCGGCGGCACTTCTGGTCGGCGCTACAGCTGTCCCACTCAGCATCCGTCACGGTCGCGGCAAAGAAGTCATCGCACTGAATGACGGTCGCCCCGATCAGTGACGCCACCTCGGCCACCAAGGTGGACTTACCTGCTCCACTCCCGCCGTCCATGGCAACGACCAGGGGAGCCCTGCCGGTCAATCTCGACCTGATCGCTGAGACGATCAGATCCACTGCTCGCTGAAGCGTCAACGTACGATAGTCAGTCTCCATAAGCGGTCTCTCCCACCCCGATACTGTCTTGATGGCTTATCCCTAGGTAGGGACACCTGGGACGACTACAACCAGCCCGAAGTACCACGTCCATAGCAGGATAGTTCGGGTTGTGACTGGAATTACCCTCCTATCTACTCAAACCACTTGCGAGGGGTGAGCCCCATGTATGACCATCACCGTAGGGTGATTGAGCGTCTCCACCAGCGCTACGAGCCCGATCCGGACCATCTTGCCTTAATCGTCATTGGCTCGGTCGCCCGCGACGACGCACGCGAAGACTCGGATGTGGACTGCATCTTAGTGGTCAGCGATGAAGCGTATGCCCGTCGACAGGCAGCAAGTGAGACCGCTTTCAGCGCCGATGACCTCTGCGACTATCCCGACGGCCACGCTGGTGGTATGGTCGTGGACTACCAATACCTGCTGGATGTAGCGGCACGAGGCAATGAGCCTTCCCGCTTTGCCTTCTTAAGTGCCCAGATCGCCTTCGCCCGGATACCGGATCTGCCTGATCTCTTGGCCAAGATTCCGATCTATCAGGAACAGGAGCGCGTAGAGAAGATGGAAAGCATCTTCAGCCAGCTGCCTGTCCATATCTCCTATCTGGAGTTGGGCGAGTACAGTCGCAACCCCTACCTGCTGGCGCAGACCGCCACCATGCTCGTGCTGTTCGGTGGACGCCTGATCTTGGCTCACAATCGGCGCCTCTATCCGAGCCGTAAATGGTTCCTGCGCGAGCTGGGTCTGGCGCCGGATAAGCCTGAAGGGATGCTGGAACTGGCAGAGGCGCTACTAAAGAACCCCAGCATCGCGAGCGCCTACACGTTCTACGAACTCATCGCGGGCTTTCGGGAGTGGCCCCAGCCTGAGGAAGGGGTCTGGCAGAGGTTCCGTCGAGATGCAGAGCTCAACTGGCGTAATGGGCGCCCTCCCCTGGCTGACAGATAATGACGTAGGTGCCAGGCGATGAGCAATTGGGTTCTTCCGACCGATGAAGTGGCGCCAGAACGTGGGTTTGATTTTGGCGGCTTGTCCGGCAAGCGTGTTTCTTGATCTCACAATAGTCAGGAGGACGAATGATGATCAACTATCAGTGCTGCACCAACATAGGCATGGACGGGATCTACACGGCGTTTCGGGAAGGCTTCTCAGACTATATCATCAAGATGGAGATGCCTCAGGATCTCTTTATCAGTCGCTTCTTCGGCCCCGAAGGCAATAGCCTGGAGCATTCATTCATTGCTCTGGATGGCGAGAAGCCGGTAGGATTGATACTGGGGGGCATCAGGGTCTTCGATGGTGTGAAGACCCTCCGCTGCGGAGCGCTGTGTGTCCATCCGGACTATCGTGGCCAAGGTGTAAGCCAGGAGCTTTTCCGACTGCATATGCAGACCGCTATCGACAACAGCTGCAAGCAGCTTTTCCTCGAGGTCATCGTTGGCAATGATCGGGCGATCAAGTTCTACAACAAGCTGGGCTACGAGAAGATCTATGACATCCGCTACTACTCACACGCGCACCCGGCAAGCCTAGCTGAAAGAGAAGGAACGTGGCCAGAGATAGGCAAGGTTGATCTCACAGCCATAGGCGGGCTCTCGCCCACGCTCAGTGATCTCCACATCAACTGGCAGAACACGCTGGAGTATGTGGAGATGCTGGACGGCATCAGCTATTATGCGGCCTATCACGGCTCAGATCTCGTTGGCGGCCTGGTCATGAGTGGCGCCGGCAAGATCTTTCTCGTCTGGACGGCGCCGGAGTATCGCCATAGGGGGATTGCGTCCAGCCTGATCAAGCAGGCAGTGGATGACCTACAGTCACGCAGGTTGAGTATCAGCACGCCAAACAACGCGAGCCTCGAGGGCTTCCTCAGGCATCTGCGGTTTGAGAAGGACTCCATCGCTCAGTATGAGATGTATCTGACGCTATAGCCTCTACCCACTCTGTGAATACAGGCCGAACACCAAGGAAGAGCCTCGGGAGCATGTTCGCTCCCGAGGCTCCCAATTTCTGCTCAGCGTGATGAATGCTCCGTTTCAGCACGTCGCCGCCTCTTCAGCCGCCCAGATCTGCTGGAACTCGGGCGAGTTCTTCAGGAGCTCATCCAAGGTGCCTTGGCCATCCAAGCGCCCTTCTTTCAGGACGAAGATGCGATCCGCCCGACGGAGCACCGCCCGCCGGTGGGAGACCGCCAAACAGGTGCGACCGCCCTGGAGAACTCGATCCCACAGAGCCGTCTCGGTCTCCAGGTCGAGGGCGCTGGAGAGGTCATCGACCACCAGCAGTTGCGGATGCCGCACCAGCGCGCGGGCCGCCGCCACCCGTTGCATCTGTCCGCCCGAGAGGCGAGCGCCTTTCGGCCCAATCACCGTCTCGAGCCCCAGCTCCATCCCCGCCAAATCCCGCTCCAGGACCGCCATCTGCAGCGCCACCTGCAGGTCAACGTCGTCTTCGGGTAGGCCGAGCAGAATATTCTCCCGCAGGGGACCGCTGAAGAGGCGAGGGGCTTGGGGGGTGTAAGCCGTATGTGGCGGTGTGAAGAAGGCAGCGGGGTCTGGCACCGGGGTGCCGCTCCAGAGGATCTCGCCGGCCTGTGGGGGTAGCTGGCCGAGGATGGCTCGCAGCAGCGTGCTCTTGCCGGAGCCGATCCGGCCGGTGATCACCGTCACGGCGCCAGGCGCCATCTGCAGATCTATCTCGCTGACGCCAGGCGTCCCATCGGGATGGGTGTAGCTGAGCCCCTTGATCGCCAAGCCGGTGAACGGGGAATCAGCCAGCGCCGCGTGGATAGGAGGCGGATCCGCCTGCAGATACGTGGGCCGATGCGTCAACAGTTCATCCTCGCCGCCGTCGACCAGTTCGGCCATCCGGCCGATGGAGATGCCCGCCTGGCGAGTGGTGGCGATCACCCGGCCGACGAAGCTTAGGCGCCCGACGAAGCGGGGCATGGTCACCAAGAAGAGTGAGAGCTCGCCGATCGTCAGGGCGTTGTCCTGTACCGCGTAGGCGGCTAGCACCAGGATGACGCCGATCCCGAGGTTAGCCACGTTGGCGTATATGAATGAGTCGGTGAGAAACCGGGTCAGAGCGTTACGCACCTCTGCCTTACGGCGTCGGTCGCCCATCTCCCTGAAGCGTGCCCCCACCCGGGCCTCTGCTTGAGCGGCCTTGACCGCCTGGACGCCACCTAGAAGCTCGCCGAGGAGCCCGGTGGTCGCCTCGCTCGCCTGCCGTGCCGCCGTATAGCTCTCCTCCAGCCGATGATACATCAGCCTGATGATCAGCACTATCGCCACGCCCAGCAGTGCCACCACCAGCCCCATCCGCCAATCGGTCAGAAAGAAGAGACCAAAGGCCAGGATCAAGTAGACGGCGGTGCCGCCCGAGTCAATCCAGTCGTCCAGCGTTTCCATGACCTGATCGACGTCGCCGCCGAAACGGCTGACCGCTGCACTGGGAGAGATGGGCAGCGGGGACGGCCGTCCGAAGAGCCGACTCCGCAGCATGTTGGCACGCAGCAGCCCCTCACCCGTGGCGATGAAGCGGGCAAAGATCGGCAAGGAGACCACCTGGGCGGCGATCCGACCGACTTCGCTAGCTCCAACTGACGCGAGCAGGGTCCACACATTTGGCCCCACCACCGCACCGCCGGAAAGGGCGTCAAAGAAGCGGCTGGTGAAGAGAGCGACCAGCAGAGGGAAAGCGAAGAAACCGATGTAGGTCACCATTGACCACAGGTAGAGGCCCGGGCTGTAGCCGATCAAGCGCAGTAGACTACCAACAGTGTGACGACTGGCTCCTTGTATCGCTGAGCGGCGCCACAGGAAAGAGAAAGGCCTCGCTATGCGAGCACTCACTGTGGGCTGTGGGCTATGGACTGTGGGCGTCTTCACGCAAGAACCTCCTCCATTCCGACTCGAAGCAGTCGAGCATAGTGTGATTCCGGGTCTGTCGCTAGCACCCTGCGTGGTCCGTACTCCACTACTTGGCCGGCCTCCAGCACCAGGATCTGATCGACCCGGTCCAGCGTCGCCAAGCGGTGAGCCACTAGGATGGCGGTCCTGCCCTTTAGCAGGCGACCCATAGCACCGTCGAGCACTTGTTCCGTAGCGGGATCTAGGTGCGAGGATGCCTCGTCAAGGATGAGCAGACCGGGGTCGCGGAGCAGCACGCGGGCAAAGGCCACCAGTTGGCCCTGTCCCACGGACAGACCTGCGCCGCCAGAGCCCAGCTTGGTGTCCAGGCCACCTGGCTGGGCGCGTAGCCAGTCGCCAAGCCCGACCTCATCCAGCGCCCAAGTAATCCTGCTATCTGGAATGGATGGGTCAAACATGGTCACATTGTCGCGTACGCTCGCCTGGAAGAGCTGCACCTCCTGGGCCACCAGCGCTGCTCGAGTGCGCAGCACCTGTGGGTCGACCTGGCGTAGATCCTGCCCGGCGATCCGGATCTCGCCCGAGGACGGGTCATAGAAGCGGAGCAGTAGCCTAGCCAGCGTCGACTTGCCGCTGCCAGTGCGGCCGATCACCCCTAAGCTCCGTCCAGGCTCTAGGTGCAGGCTGACACCATCCAGGGCAGGGGCGGAGGCATCGTAGCTGAAGGTCAGGTTAGCCAGTTCCAGACCTAGGGGTCCCTGGGGCAGGGTGGCGGTGCCAGCGTTGGCCTGATGTTCTGGCTCCATGGCTAGCAGTTCCAAGACCCGCTCCGTCCCAGCCGTCGCCTTCTGCAGGTCCTGCAGTTGGGCAGAGATCTCCTGCAGCGGAGTAAGAAGCAGGTCGGTATAGCTGTAGATGAGGTAGACCGTACCGAGCGTGATCTTGCCGTGTAGGAACAACATGGCACCGGTGCCCAGTGCCAGCAGCGTTCCCGCGGTAAAGGTGGCATGGGCGATGGACCAGCGCAGCGAGTACATCAAGTAGGCCTTGACCAACGTCCTCAACCGCACTCTGCCGAGGCGATACAAGCCGTGCATGGCATGTTCAGCAGCGCCATTGGACCGGATATCGTCCACCCCCCCGAGGCGTTCCTCGATATAGCCCATCAGCTGGGCCTGGGCCTCGGCCCGCTGCTTCTGGGCCGGGATCGCGATGGTGCGGGTGGAGCGAAAGACGGCAAACGTGACCAGCGTAAAGAGCAGAAAGAGTAGCCCAATCCGCCAATCCGTCCAGAAGAGGACGCCGAGGGTGCCGATTAGCATGAGGAAGTTGCCGATGATCATCACGCTGAACTGAGAGAGGAAGCCAGAGAGGGCGCTCACGTCGCCATCAATCCGCTGGATCAGCTCTCCCGGCGTGCGTCGGTTATGGAAGGGCAGACCGAGACGGAGCACGTGTTCGAACAGATCACCTCTCAGATCATTGGTAGCCTGCCAAGCGAGGTTCTGCCCCAGACAGGTGCTCGCTAGAGAGAGCAACTGCAGACCGGTGCCCAGCGCGAAATAGGCTACGGCCAGCGTGACCAAGGGGCTGACGCCAGCACCGCTTATTGCCTGATCGATGAAGCCGCCGACTACCCGCGGTACCAAGAGACGAAGCAAGGTGCTCCCGCACAGAGCTAATAGGAGTAGAATGAGGGCGGGCCAGCGCGGACGCAGGTAGCGGATAAGAAGACCGGTTTGTGTGCGCATGCAGGTTCACTCCTTTCGGATGGACATAAGAAAGGCCGCAACCCACCTGGGCTGCGGCCTAGATTGCGCGATAATCATGGCAAGGCTCTAGCGCAACGTCTCCAGGGCAGGGATATACGGAGGAATCATGGCAGGAGCCTTGATCAACATCGCAATCCCTCCTCACTCATTCATTACTTCACCAAGAATACCAATACATGAAAAAACTGTCAACACCACTGGCACGGTACGGGTACAAAATCATTCGATCGTGCATGGCGAGGATCGTCTGACCCGGGTGGCAGCGAAAAAATGGGAGGCATCGCATCATCAATGGTGATACGTCATTCCGAGCGCGCCTGAACTGACTGGTCAGCTAGGCGGTGGCACTATTGCGGCCCGTGGGGGCATCCTAGCGGATATGCTGTGGCCCAGTGGCGCCACCATGGGGTTGGTCGTTCTTACTATGATATGGCAGCTGTACATGCGCCGCGAACGTCGTGGTTGGCGCAGCTGGCATTGCCTCGATGGGCAAAGAGAGCGAGCCATGATAAACGTAGACGGTGTCTAGCTGGCAGAACCCCGACTGCTAGCTGAAGGAGCTACCAGGCTATCGTTTACCAGTGCATCAGGCCTAACGGCGGAGAGCACGATTACGGTTGTGGAGTAGCCACACAGGCGAACAAGAGTGCCCCGAGGCATCCGATGCTTCGGGGCACTCTTGCCTATCACTTAAGCTCGATCGCTCTTCCCGAAAGTAACCAGCCCGATACCACTCAGAATGGAGATGGATGCCAGCACCAAGCGTAGGCTGAACGCTTCACTGAGGAATACGACGCCACCCAGTGAAGCCAAGAGAGGAACGCATAGTTGCACAGTCGCGGCCTGAATCGCTGGCAAGGCTGGTAGAGCTGTGTACCAGATCGAGTAGCCAATACCAGAGGTCACCGCACCTGACAGGACCGCGAATAAAACCCCAGTCCCATCGAGACGGATCCCACGGTACATGACTGCGATCAGCGCAGCAGCGAAGGGAACAGCCCGCAGGAAGTTGCCCATCGTTACTCTGATCGGATCACCGGCCCCTCGTCCGCGCAGGGAGTAGATGCCCCAGGCCACGCCCGCACCCACCATCAACAGGGATCCCCCGAGCGGCGGCGCAGACAGCCCCGGCAGCAAAAGAACGACCAGTCCTGCAAAAGCCAGGACCACACCGACTAGTTGGCTGCCTCCCAGATGTTCGCCCGCCCATAGGCCATGACCGATCATGGTGGCTTGAACAGCACTAAAGAGCAGCAGCGAGCCTGTCGCTGCCGGCAGGCTCACATAGGCAAAAGACAAACAGGCAGCATAGGCGAACAGCGCCAGGGCTGATGGCCAGTTCCCGTCACCAGATTCGCTGGGCCGCCGCATGCTCGTGATCAGCCAAAGCACTACCGCCCCGGAGGCCAGTCGGATGGCCGCAAAGCTGGCGGCGTCGATGGTACTGGATCTCAGCCCGATGCGGGTCAGTAGGGAGTTCCCTGCCATCGCCATCATGGCAAGCGAGGTTAGGGCAACAGTATGTATCACGGTCATTTCATCCCTCCGGAGGCTGCTCAAATACCTGCGCCCAGCAGTCGATAACTCATGGCAGATCACCCCTTCCCCAGCCCCCTATCCACAGTTTGCCAAGGGCATAGAGGCGGGGGGCCCCACGTTCTGTCAATGGATTCCTGTCTGCGAGCCTCAGAATGGTATGGGGGAGGCAAGAGGCGGGGCCCACCGGACTGGGTTGTCTTCCCCGTTGCTGTGGCAATGCGAGAACACCCCATACGAGCGGCTGGTGCTACCAGCTCGTCAGGGTGTCCCTGGTTTTCGACGGCTGCGGCCATGACGGATGGGGATTGAGCTGCTACTTGGTGCTGGCGATCTGAATGAGATTGCCGCAGGTATCGTCCAAAACGGCAGTCACGATGGTTCCCATGTCGACAGGTTCCTGGGAGAACCGAACCCCTAGAGACCGTAGACGTTCGAACTCCTTGTGCACATCATCAACAGCGAACGACGTATAAGGGATCCCATCTTCCACAAGGGCTCGCTTGAACGGCTTCGCGGCTGGGTGGCCATCGGGCTCAAGCAGAAGTTCAACACCCTCTGGGTTATCTGGGGATACGACAGTCAGCCAGCGCGCCTCCCCCAGCGGAATGTCGTGCTTCTTGACAAACCCCAGCACCTCGGTATAGAACTTCAGGGCTCTCTCTTGGTCATCCACCAGGACGCTGGTGACATTAATCCTCATCATATGGCTCCTCTCAGTCTGATAGTGGCCACCTGGCAATGATGGTCTTAAGCGGATCAGTATTGATATAGTGATGTTTGCACCTGCCCTTGCGTTCCGAGGTGACAAGGCCGACCGCTTCTAGGACTTCAAGATGCTGCGAGATCGCTTGCCTCGAGAGATTCAGCTCATGCTTCATGGTCAATCGAGAGCATAGCTCAAACAACGTCTGGCCGTTCCTGTCCTGCAGTTCGTCGAGGAGAGCTCTTCTCGCCGGTGCGGCGAGTGCTTCGTAGATATCGCTCATGTCATGATTATATGCAAGTCACGACTTGCATGTCAAGTCCCCTACCTGAATGTCATGACATCAGCGGACAATGTCTTCTACGCCCCTTCTACGCCATCAGCTTAGACGCCCATGAGCGAACCCCGCCTTGGCTGCTGCAGGACCTAGCAGCAGCCAAGGCGGGGTTCCCATTCTCATTCACGCAGGTCAGGCCAACCACTTCTCGACCCATGCAGTGTACCTCTTCGCCCACTCGGAGAACGGAAGCTGTTCATCCCAACCGACAGTGTGGGTCGCCTTGGCGCAGCCCCAATCTAAGGTTAACTGCATCAGCAGATGAACTCCAAGGCGTGCTGCGAGGCAATCCGCTGTCTGTACGCCATCGAGGTACGTGCGCACAAACCGCTCAGCCAAGGCGGCTTCGCCCGCATTGAGGTACATGATCGCGATCTTGGGTAGATCCGCTAGGCCATCGCCGAAATAACCGTTGGTGAAGTCGAGGACGCCGCTGATCTGCCAATGGTTGGCCTCTCGGTGCATGAGGATATTGTCGGCCTTGAAGTCGCCCATGACGTAGCTGGGCGAGTCGAGTCGCTCAAAGGCCCCTTCGGCATCGTCCAGTAGACTTTCGACCCACTGCATGTCCTCCTGGGTTATCAGCGAGTACTTCCCGGCATCACCGAGCCAATATCGGATCCTGGCGTAAAGCCACGCCCGATACGATCCTTGGAAAGGCCGGATCTGTCGGCTCTTCGGGTCGTACTCGCCAGCGTAATCAACCTTCCAGCGGTGAAGTTGAACCAGACTGACTGCCAACAACTCGGCAATCTGCTCTCTGTCCCCTGCACTCAGACCCGCCGCCAACGCTGGCTCGGTGAGATGCCGACCGGGAAGACGACGCATCACCGCATAGGCCCAGCCGAAGACCTCGGGCGACTCATCCACCAGATAGGGAGCAGGAAGGGGCAGTTTGGTGCGCGCGAGCAGGTTGTCAACGTAGAATTGCTCTTCGACGAACTGCCCGGCATAAAGGGGGTTCCCCTTGAGCACATACTCCCCTGCCGTGGACCTGACGAACATGGTCTGATTCCCTACGCCCTTGGCTGTCTTCGCGGCGGACGTGAGCCGTCCCAGACCGAACCGGTTCAACATCAGCTGTAGCTGTTGGTCTGTTACCTCCCCCAGCTTGTTGGTCGAGAAGAAGATATCGGTTGTCACGTGCATCACCACCATTAGTAAGATCAAGGCGTTGATCTGGTAATTCTCATGCTTTGGTCGGATTCCTTCCTCGCCGAAATGGGCAGCAATCGCGAAAAGGGAACAGCAATGAAGATGATACCATCCGCACGCTGCATTGGCCGGCACCCTCTAGCAACCTATGCTGAGATGAATGGCGGCGAAAGAGGACTTGCCTGCATCAGGAGAGAAACACATAGTGGAAGGATATGTAATCAGCAACATTGATATCTCGGGAGGTTGATCGACTTTGAGGCGGATGATCGTAATCAGCGCTATGGCCGTGTGCCTTGTTCTGATAGTCGTGGGCTGCACTGCAACTGGACAGCCCAATGCCCCGGTAGCGCAACCAGCACCGGAACCTCGCGTTTCTGAGCCGCCGCAGGCGGTCGTGCAACCGCCAAAGCCGAGCGAAACGCTGAAGGAGCCCTCTCCGATATTCCCTCTTACTACGATCAGGCCCGGGCACTGGGTAATCGGGCCACTGACATCAAGTGTCAAGGACCGGGGAGTTTCCTATACATGGTTTGATGACGGCAGATTATTGGTCACGGTGGGAGATGCTTCTGGGTCGATCATCGATCTCCAGCAGGGGCAGGTTCTCGACCCAAGCCCGATCCCGATCCCGCCAGGCATCGCTTACTCGCACAAGGCCGCCATCGCGCCCGATCTTGATCAGATAGCGTACATGCGGCCCGGCGAACTGGTCATACACGAGCGTTCCACCGGCCAAGAGACTACCTGGAAGATCGGCACTTCAGCCGTCGACAGCTATTATCTCTGGTGGTCGCCCGATGGGCGCTATCTACTCGGCAGCCAGGCCGCTGCAGGCCTGAGGGCTGCTGGCGACCGAGTGTGGTACCTAGACCGCCAGACGGGCGTGATTAAGGGGCTGATCGGCCCCAAGGCCGATGGCTTGATCTACTATGAATGCTCATGGTCACCGGACGGTCAGCAGGTGGTTCTACGCGGCGGACTGCCTAAGGAAAGTCTCGGCAGCGCCGAGTACCTATGGGTCAATATCACAAGCGGAGAGACCAAGGTCGTGGTGCCATGGAACTCTCCCCGGATCGAGCGCGAGTTCATCTGGGGTCCGGACGGCCAGCTCAGTGTGAAGAACCTCCTCAACGGCCCCGGCAACAGTAGGCCGGTGCCCTACGACCCGTCACGTAAACGCTACCAGGATCAGACCCTCTATGATGGCGTCCATGTGACGGAGCTCCATTTTCTCACCTATGATCGTCAAGTGGTGCGCAAGATCGACCTTGAGCCGAGTCTTAGGGCAGCAGGGATCCCGATGGGTGACGAGGTGACCGGCGACATCTCGGCCACGGTCACATCGGATGGACGGTGGGTTACGATGACTGGGCGGATGGGACCCACTGAGGACACGAGAACCTCGTTCTGCGGCGCAGTTGACCTGGCCACCAACACCATCGGTGTTGTCAGGGTGGATGCAGATGTCTGGACAATCGGTGAGATCCGCGGAGACCGCGCCTTGGTTTATGGACAGCAGTTGTTGGCCGAGTACGATCTCAAAGCTAACAAACTGACCCCCTTGGTTACTGGGCAGTATATAGCCAGCGCCTATCGCGACGGGGATGAGATCACCTATTTTGGCTCACAGGAGATCGGCATCGTCAGCTCAGATGGTAACCGGCAGGTGCTTCTCCGAACTGGAGAAGGGGAAAGCCTAGGCAACCCTAAGCTGTCGCCCTCGCAACGCTACGTGGTGGTAGCCCGCACAACCATAATGAGTGAAGCGCGAAGCGAGGCACTGGAGATACTCGAACTGGGCGAGCGCTAGCCTACCAATCGTGATGGCCATAGGCCGCTGTCGAATGAACCGATCACGATCACCTTACTCGCTGGGCGCAAGGATTGGAGGAAACACCGTGAAGAGTAGTGCCGAACTCATCTCACTGGCAGGCCGTACGGTCTTGGTGACCGGAGCCGCTGCAGGGATCGGCTACGCCACGGCCCTGCGCTTTGCCGACGCCGGAGCGGATCTGCTGCTGGTGGATATCAATCCGGAAGCTCTGACCAAGGCGGTGGATGAGGTGAAGGCGCTCGGGCGTAGTGCTAGGGGATATGTCGTCGATCTGGCGGACAAGGTCGCCATCGACCGGCTCTGGGCAGCGCTCGATCCGCTGCCGGACACCCTGATCAACAACGCCGGAGTCTATCCGATGATGGACTTCCTTGAGATCGACGAAGCCTTTCTCGCCAAGACCTTCAGGCTGAACTTCGAGTCCGCGCTTTGGGCCTGCCAGCACTTCATCCGCCGGCGCCAACAGCAGGGCGGTGTGATCGTCAACGTCTCCTCGGTGGAGGCGATCCTGCCGTTCAAGCGCGACATGGTAGCCTATAGCGCCAGCAAGACCGCGATCCTGTCGCTCACCCGCTCGCTGGCGCGCGACTATGGCAAACAGGGCTTTCGCGCCAATGTGATCGTTCCCGGAGCGATCAAGACGCCGGGGACCAAAAGCCTGATGAAGAAGGCGCTGACGCAGGTCAACGTCGAACTGATGAAGACCGGCTACGACTTTCAGAGCCGTCTAGCCCTGGGGCGCTGGGGCCAGCCCGATGAGGTGGCCCGTGTGGCACTCTTCCTCGCCTCGGGACTCGCCACCTACGTTCAGGGAGCGATGATCCCGGTCGATGGCGGGTTTTTGTCGACGTGATGTGAAATGGCCAACGGCCAAAACGGGGAACGGCTGGGCTGTTTCGCCCGAACTCAGGAGGTACGACCGATGTCCATTGGCAACTACGCACAGCATGCAGCGATATGGGATTGGTATGCTGCGGACCGCTCTGAAGAGGCGGCATTCTGGACTGTACTGGCTAAGAGATACGGGACCAAGGTGATCGCCGCCATGTGTGCCACCGGGACAGTGGCGGCTGCGCTGGCTGAAAGCGGGCTACAGGTGACGGGCGTTGATATCACCAAGGAGATGATCGAGGCCGCCAGACACAGATACGTTGATAGACGGAACCTGCTGTTCGTGCAGGCGGATCTGTGCGCGCTGCAGCTTCCCGATCAAGAGTACGACCTCGCCTTCGTCGGCACCAGCAGTTTTCACCACCTGCAGACCACAGAACAAAGGAAAGCCGCCCTGAGCAGTCTACATCGGCATACCCGTGAGGGCGGAGCTCTGGCGCTGGAGCTGTGGTCGCCAGCCGGCAGATCATGGTCATCGTCGGAACGCAGATTTGACCCGATCAACCCACCCGCCGATAGCCAGCTGCGAGTCTGGAAGACAGGCAAGACGGAATACGATGACGCGAGCCAGCGGGTCACCATCACGCAAGAAGTCTTCATTGAGCGCGGCGGGCAGGTGGAGTCCTTCCCGCACGCTTTCTCGCTACAGCTCTTTGACAGGGGCACACTGGAAGAAGAGCTGAATGAGGTGGGTTACAGTATGGTCGCTGAGTATGGTTCCCATGGCTTCGCCCCATGGGCACCCAGCTCTCCCAAATGGGTTATTGAAGCCATCCGCAGATGATGGCAGGACAAGGCCGCTGAGTCGCCTCAGCGGCCCTCTCTATTTCTGCGTATAGCGCGGGATAAGGACCAAGGCGGCAGCCGAGGCTAGAGAGCGATGGACAGAAATTGCCGGGAAGAGGTGGCGATCCAGTGTCCCCTTACCTACACCCTACAGACGGCGAGAAGCCGCAATATGTCAGGCAACTATTCGATCAGATTGCCGACCACTACGACGCGCTGAATCATGTTATCTCCGCAGGATGCTGGGACAGGTGGCACGAGGTACTTCAAGCCGCCACGGATTTTCATCCGGGGGACCATGTCATCGACGTTGCCTGCGGAACGGGTGGGTTGACCATGATGGCTGCTGGTCAGGTAGCGCCTTCTGGCACCGTTACGGGTGTCGATTTCAGTGAAGGAATGCTGGCCATCGCTAGGGGAAGGGTTACCCAAACAGACTATGCGGAAACGATCTCCCTTTGTTGGGGTGATGCCATGGCACTGCCTTTTCCGGATAACAGCTTCGACGGGGCAACCATGGGATGGGCGATGCGCAATGTGCAATCGATCCCCAACACTCTATCTGAGATATGTCGAGTCTTGAAGCCCGGGGGCCGGTTTCTCTGCATCGATGCCGCCAGGCCCCAGATTACCCTCATTCGCTGGGCGCTCCTTCTGTATTGGCGAGTCTTGCTCTCTGCCATCGACAGGCTCTATCTGCGCGTGGGACAGGATACCCTGATCCAGCCGTACACCTATCTGTCTAGGTCCCTGGATCACTACCCATCGCCTGCAGAGCTGGAGATGCTGTTCCGCGAAGCCAGTTTTGGACAGACCGATTATCGACTGCTGATGTTAGGAACCGTAGCCATCCATAGTGGAGTGAAGTGACCGCTCCTAAGAGGAACCTTCCCAACTGGGACTGTGCACAAGTAAGGCCCGCTCTGCCTAGGCAGAGCAGGTCTTCTTTGCTTGTCTGTGCGTAGTCCTAGCCCATCTGAGCACCACACGAAATGAGCCACCAGGCCAAAGTGCTGCCCATAGACACTTAGAACGGTATCCTTCCATTATGATGCGGCATAGGATGCTAGTGGGGGCCGACTGATTGGGTTATTCTGATCACCCCAGAATAGGCTATTGATCCCAGTTGGGCGGTCCCGCCCGATCGGACGTATGATGAAAGGTGGTGGCCCGTAATCCATGTCCTCACAGCCACTTCTAACCGCCCAAGCCACGGTGGCGGCCATTGACGAGATGTCATTCTGGCTACGGATCATGTATGAGCACTCGAAATTCATCCGCGGGGGGCTTAACCCGAGTATCCCCCAGGAACCTCTGATTCAGACTGCTGACAGCTTCGCTCGAAACATCGAGAACCTTCACAGCGCCGTTATCCAGACCCCGCCGCAGAATGAGGCACAGGTCAATAACCTTGTCAATGCCAGTAGAGCCTGGGTCAGCGCTCTCCGTGACTTCAAGGCCCAGCTGTATGAACTGATCAATGACTGCCGAGTAATCGCGGAGTTGCCGGCTCCCTTGCTCGACCATATTCGCCGCGAAGCGGACTACTTCTTGACGATGCTTGATCGCGTTCAGGGCATGCCGGTCCCCTCCGATGCAACCCTCGGCATCCCTGATGGCTCGAGCCCGACCAGCCTGGTTCCCCGTTTGCTCGTCCCGTCGCTTGGGCCCGACCTGCTGAAGGCCATTCGCGATGCCAACCTGTTCTGGTTGAGGATCCACATGGAGCACGGCGAAGTGCTCTTGCTGATCGCGTACCGTCCCAGGATCCAGGAGATGCTCTATGACGCCACCGCCGTATTTGAGCAGCAACTGGAGGACCTATTGACCGAAGCCAAGCAGACACCCCTTGAGCCCCAGGCCTTGCGGGCGTTCAACGCCAAGGCATACGTCGTGATGAGCGATTGGCGCGATTTCCTGCGCGACCTCTACGAGGATGTCCTCAAATGCAGCGTCCCATCCGGTCAGATCAATACCGATGCACTCATCCTCGACCACATGGCACGGGAGGCTGAGTACTATATCGAACTGCTGGGTATTGAGGATCGCCTATTGGAGCAGATGTAAAGAAAAGCAAGGCTAGGCCCCTCTAGTGCGGGCCTAGCCTTTAGCCTGTTGCGGTGTGGGAGGGAACCCAGCGCGCTATCTTTGTCCGTACTTCGCCACCACGCCCATCTCAGTCATGATCTCCTTCAGCTTGCTGAGGCGCTCGCCCGATAGCTCTTGGTAAGGACGGCGCATACCGCCGGCGGGCAGGCCCAAGATATGCAGGGCAGATTTGATGACAATGGGGTTGGAGAACCAATAGAGCGCATCCAGTAGCGGGTACCACTTGTAGTATTCAGCCCGGCACTCTTCCATGATCGCAAAGTTGCTCCAGGGTCGCGAGATCTTGGCCATCTCCTCGGGGATGATGTTACCACCGATATTGGCGGTGCCGTTGCCACCACAGGCCAGCGTCGGCAGAACTATGGAGTATCTCGGGAAGTCGCAGCACAACAGGTTCAGGCGATCCCCTAGCCGCCGCTTGATCTCGACCAGCTGTCTGACGCTGGGCATGGCCTCCTTGTCGACCACGAAGTTGGGGAACTCATGGGCCAAGGCCTCGATGGTCTCAACCTCCAAGTTGACCCCGAGCCGGCTGGGGTTGTTGTAGACCCCGACTGGGATTTTGACTGCGCCCATGCAGGCCCGCATATGCTCCAGGACCGCGGTTTGAGGCGGGAGCAGATAGGCGGGAACAGTGAAGATCAGGCCGTCGGCCCCTTCCGCTTCGCAGTACTGGGCAAACCTGACTGACTCATCGGTGGTGGGAAAGGTCGAGCCAAAGAAGACAGGAATCCGCCCTTTGGTCAGCTTGATAACCTGGTGGACGATCTCCTTTCTCTCCTCGGCGGTCAGCATGGAGACCTCGCCAGCAGAGCCCATGACAAAGAGCTCAGAGGTCCCGTGGGCAATCTGGTGGTCGATCAGGGTCTTGAAAGCGCCGAAGTCAATGGTGCCGTCAGAGTTGTATGGGGTCGGCATTGCTACCCAGGAACCGGTCGGTCTGAACATCGTTGAAACTCACCTCACTATGTGGATTGGTGATACAGTGATCCGGCTAGAGCAGGCACTGATCAGGTCCGGTAATGCTGCTTTCCTAGTCTCTCTCCCCGTAGCTACAATGTTGCATATGGGCAGAACCCATAGGTTACTTATGGCTGCTTTCGACATATCATGCCTGACCACAAACAAGAAGCCTGGAAGCCCTATCAGAGCGGAGCGGTAGCGTCAGACCTCGGTTTGACTAACGTAGTGGCCGAGCAGGAGACGTATGAATGCGATCACATTTGTGCCGATCTTAGGAGCGTTATTGGAGGTCGTATCGGTGTTTAGAGAGATGAGACGGAAAGCGCAGCAGTTGACCAATGAAGAGATGAATGAAGTTCTGAGCTCTTGTCACACTGGAATCCTGGCGGTCATTGGTGACGGTGGCTATCCCTACACCGTACCGCTCAACTATGTTTTCCATAATGGCAAGCTGTATTTTCATTGTGCGAAAGAAGGCCACAAGATCGACGGCATTAGGTCAGATAGTAAGGTGTCCTTCTGTGTGGTAGAAAAGGACCGAGTCATACCCCAGGCATTTGCGACCAACTATAAAAGTGTGATCGCTTTTGGGCGAGCAAAGGATTTTGACCGATGAAAGCGAGCTTCGAGCTGCGCTCAACGGTATATTAAGGAAGTACTCTCCTGCTTACCCCGCAGAAGGTCAGAAGGAGCTTGAGCGCGAGCTGCATTTGGTCTGCGTGGTCGAGATCAACATTGAACACATGACTGGAAAAGCCGCACTCAAGAGCATTCGGGAGATGGAGCCGAAAGAGCAAGGAGACTAGACTGCCGCTCCGGCTTGTCTGTGGTTAAACGCGCGCCACCAATGGCAAGGCACCCTTGATGGCCACTTGCCGCAGTCCGGGCTCCACCACCCGACGACCGATCGATTGCGAACACTAGGAAACCGGCTGACGACTAGCCAAAAATGAGCGTCCAATAGCCAATTCTGGTAAACCAGATGGCTATTGGACGCTTGTGTTACCATTGCTGATCTCCCCAGCACACCAAAGGGAAAGTGACAAGGTCCGACCCCGGCTCGCTGCTAACCAGTTGTCGGCTAGACCATACCCGGTAGGTCTATCCCCTCGATGGTCAAGAGACGTCTCTTCATCTCCAGTCCTCCGGCATAACCGACCAGTGCCCCACTGCTGCCGATGACGCGATGACAGGGTACGATAATGGGGACCGGGTTGGTCGCATTGGCTCGGCCAACCGCACGTATCGCCGTAGGTCTGCCAATGGCTTCAGCGAGACCGGCGTACGTCACGACCTGGCCCGGCGAAATCCGCTGCAGCCCAGCCCAAACCTGAAGCTGGAACGCTGTGCCGCGCAGATCGAGATCCAGCTCAAAACGGTACAACTGACCCCGCACGTAAGAACGCAGTTGTTGCGTCAGCCCCTGGAGTTGCCCATTGTCTTCTAGTCTAGCAGCACCTGGCTCCCACCGGTCAACCCACTTCTGGCACAGGTCCAGGGGCTCACCTGGAAAGGTCAGCCGTGCCAACCCCTTGGGAGTCATGACTGCACCGAAAACGCCGAGGTCAGTATTGATGGTCCCGATCACAACCTCTATTCGCCTTATCATTGCGATTGCTCCTCGTCAAAGAGTCTCTCATTCATTCGTCTGTGCGACCATGTTTGCCGCACCACGGCTGCCCAGTTTCGTGTACCGTCTGGTCCAAGGACAGACTGTAATGCAGATACCACAGACCGTCTCCTCGACGCCGAGGTAATCAAGGGCTCTCTGCCTAGCCGTAGCTCGGGCCTTCCGAGCGTCAAGGATCTGGTCGCGGTCCGTCCCGGCGCACCACGTTTGACCGTTGAGAGCGCCACCAGGGCATGAACGCACACATACTGTACAGTCGCCACATTGGGAACTATCAACGGGAGCTCCAGGAGGGGTCAAGGGTGCATCAGTCAACACCGAGATCAGCATGATGGCAGACCCATAGTCCCTGGTGACCAGTAAGCCGTTCTTTCCTATCCAACCGAGGCCACTCCTGGTGGCCACCATCTTGTGCGATAGGGGAGTGCGAAGCGTATCCGGGTCAGCGCCACCCGACGTTGGCAGGACAACCGATCGATAGCCATGTGTACTCAGCCAGCGGCAACACGCTTCCGCAAGACCAGGCAGCTCGATATTCATGATCTGCTTATAGTGGGAGTGGAATTGCTCAGTCGGGCCAAGGGCATTTTCGCCTACAACAGAAGGGCTGAGCGCCACCGCTATGGAGATTCCACGGATCATTCCACTCTCGGGACTAGATGACAACGTGTCTAGGGCAGCAACTCCCACAAGTGCAGCGCCTCGGTTCAGCAGGTAGTCCCTGATCCCAGTACTAGCTTCGATCACGATGATCCCCCTCATGGTCGCCTAGGCTAATCCGGTCTTCATCCGGATCCTGTGGCCGCTCATTGCGACGGTATTGTCGCGGTGACAGACCTGTTTCGTCCCGGAAGGCAATATAGAAGCTCGATAGACTGGTAAAACCCACTGCCAGAGAGATGGCTAGGTGACCCATGGTACGGGCCTTTAGCAGTTGGGTGGCGTGAGCAATCCTCACCTTACGCAAATAGGCCCTGGGCGTACAGCCGACTGCCTTCCTAAAGAGGCGCTGTAGGTGGGATGAGCTTATGCCTATACGGAAAGGTAGTGTCGCGAGCAGTTCTGGATCCGTGTATTCCGTCTTGATCATCTCGCAGGCCGCCTCTAGAATATCGTTCTCCGGCAGATAGCATGGCCCCAAGTCTGGACGACACCGCTTGCAGGGACGATACCCCTGCGCCAGGGCCTCCTCGAGTGTGGCGAAAAAGCTAACGTTGTCACGATTGGGGACTTTGGACTTACAGGATGGCCGACATACAATACCTGTTGTTTTCACCGCGTAAAGGAACACTCCATCGTATCGTATATCATCACTGATGACAGCTTGATACATCGCTTCATCCGTTAACCCCAGCATGCCTCAGCACCTCCGTTAGCCCGCCTACAAGTATCTTAGCATGAACGTGGGCACCATTCTTCCGGGAATTGATCATTCAACTCGGCGCGTTCCGCTGCGCTGAATCCCGACTAAACACAAAAGCACCCATTGGGGTGCTTTCCTTTGCGTTGCCCTGTGTGCTACGTCTGAGCTCTCCCATGCCTGATCAAGTGGATGGTCTGCTCCAGATCAGGCAGATCGTAGTCGCCACTTAGGCCGTCAGTCCTATGGTAGGCAATACCTGCCTCGTGGTTGCGCGCCAGGTGCTCCGCGAGTCTTCCTAGCCCCTCGTCTCTGGCCACATGGTTGAGTGCCTTCACTCGAATGTTGTCAAATCTGCCTTCCCCCGGAGGAAAAGCACCGCATGGGTACTCGCTTCATGCGAAGCACCATTGCACACCTTTATCCTTGCAGCACCGAAGAATGCTACATGATAGGCCGCATGATCCACCAACAGCGGTTCCGCAACCTTGGCAGCCACGTTGTCTATCGCCGCACAAGCTACATACAAGCCCACAGGCAGCGATGCTAAGCTCAATATCTTTGGCGGAGATCTGCACGCAGTTCACCCCCCATGCCGAGTGCGGTCGGTTATCAGTTTCCCGCACTGTTTCGTTAAGTGATCGGAGCTCTCGTGCCCAAGAGCTAGTGCCAGTGGCGCTGTATCAGGTGCCGCCGGTCGTCGCCGTGGCGATGGTGCGAACGCTACAAGAGAGAGGTAGCGCTCTTTTGTGTATCGCGTCCTAAGCCTGGAACAAGAACTGCCACCGAGGTCTCTCGGTGGCAACTACCTTATTCTGCTCTGTGGTCTTCATGCGACCAAAATATGGTATAATCATCAGGCGGTCCATCGCTGAAAGGGGGGATAGTTTGACCTACAATGATGCTGTCAAAGCCTGTGCGTATCTACTTCCGCTGATCGCAAAGCTGTACGGGTTGGAAGGCTATGACATGGAACTGATCGAGGCCCATGCTGGAGGGCGGAATATCGTCTATAGCTGTGAAAAGGGTGGCACCGGTGCTAAGATGCTGAGAATCGCCTTCCTGGATGACAGGAGCCGGGAAGACATGCTGGCTGAAGTGGAGTATGTCAGATATCTGCGCGAACATGGCGGCAGTGTTGCGGATGTGATCAGCTCCCAAGATGGGAATCTGCTCGAAGAGATCACCCATGATGGTCACACCTTCTTTGTCTGTCTATTTGAGAAGGCTAAGGGGAGGCAACTGGCGGAGAACCACTACCGGTATCGAGAGGGAGCTCCTATTGCCGAGTATTACTATAACTGCGGCCAAGTCCTGGGGAGACTCCACCAGTTGTCGAAGGGCTATACTCCGATCCATCGCCGGTATGGTTTCTTTGATAAGTACAATGCCGAATACATTGACAGACTGATACCCGGCTCCCTATCCCTGCTGAAGGATAAGATGGTAGAACTCCTCGAAACCCTGCAGAGACTGGACCAGAGCCGAGGGTCATTCGGTATGCTCCACTTCGACTTCAGCGATGGCAACTACAACATAGACTATGAGACCGGCCGGATCACGGTCTTTGACTTCGACAATTCGTGCTTCGGCTGGTATATGTACGACCTAGCAAACCTCTGGACACACGGAGTGGGATGGGTGCAATTTGAGCCAGATGCCGACAAACGTCGCGAGTTTATGGAGCAGTATTTCGCGACAGTCCTCGCGGGATACAGATCCGAGACCAGAATCGAAGACTCGACGCTAGATGAACTGCCTTTGTTCATCAAAGCCACGCTCATGGAGAATATCGTCGATGCCTTTGAAGTGATGCGCAACAATGGTGAGGAACCAAAGTGCGATGAGGAGCTATCCTATCTCATCAAGTGCTTGGAAGACGATATCCCGTACAAGGGCTTCTTCCACGGAATCCACTCGTGTGAGGAACCGTTTGAGTATGAGAGACGGAGTATATAGTCTAGTATGAAATAGCCCTAGCCCCTCGGCCCTCGCCCCTCGTGGGGTAAGCCAAGGGATGCAGTTTCGTCCGCTGTAGTGCTGCCAAAGAGGCGACATCCCGTACCTCGTGGGCCCACCCGGCTACCGCCTCTGATGCGTAACCTCTGCCTTGAAAGGCACTCAGAGTCTCGACTCCAGCTTCATGGGCCGGTGACATCTCGTTAATCGCCGCCTAAGCCTAGATGCATCCATTACGAAGTGCACGCCCCAGTCTTTTCCTTCAATGACTCCCCTTGATCACTCATCATCTGAGTTTAAGGCGGAACCAGTCATGCTGCTCGATTAGTCGATAGCCTACACGCTCGTATAGACGGCGAGCGCTGATATTGATCCTCAGCACGCTCAGTCGGGCTGGACTGATGCCACGCTCCAAGATCCGATTGGTGCAATACGCCATGATTTGTTTCCCATAACCCCTTCCTCGTTGATTGCTGACAACGGTGATAGGGTCGATTTCGGAACCAGCGATCGCAGCGAGGCCGACAAGCTGGCCATCGTCGTAAAACAGCAGCTTTTCGTCGCCCGAGTTGAGCAATCGTTGTCGGGTGGCTGGGTCGTTCGCCGCATCATCTCTGAAGACGTTATATGGCTCAATGTCAATGGCGCTGCGCAAGGGGTAGAACCCTTCATTGATCAAGCGAGTCCAGCTAGAGCAGTCTTCATCACGATATTGCTTTACAGTCAACTTGGATTCCGGGAGACTAGGTCCTGGGTAATGCATCAAGTCATCACTAAACCAGGGCGCAAATCCTACGGAGCGCAAGAAGGCACGGCCGTTATCATTTTGTGCGGGACAGTGACAGCATACGTACCTGTCACTTGGCGACAGAGCAGCTGATAGTTGTTGCCATAGGGATGCCCCTACGCCTTGCCGCCGTTGGCCTGGTTCAACAATGACAACCACAGAATAGGCACCCGGACTGCCAGGCGTTAGCGCTGCGAAGCCCACTAAGAACCCGTCCTGCATCGCAACCAAGCGTGACCCGGTCTGCAGCACTTGCTCCATCTCTTCCCCCGACATGGCTGTGTTCTTCTGTAGCATCACTTCCACCATGGAACGGTCAGCTGTCTCGAGCTCTCTAATCATCATTGTTTAACCTCCAATTACCTGGTAGCGGCTAGATCGCACCGCGCTATACCTTAGGCGTTCGCCCCTTCGGCCGCCCATATTTGCTCAGCGTGGGCGTAGATAACGGATGGGAAGCTGGGTCTGAGTACGCATGTGAATACAGTCTTATATGGCATAGAAAGGCCGCAGCCCGCCTAGGCTGCGGCCTCATTGCTCTCTATCGGGCAAGAATCACACGCCGTCGATCTTGGGGTGGGGTGTACAGACGATATGCGTTTCGCCATCAACATCCCAAACCCTTCCTTCATGTCGTACTCATTCCACCTCACTGGGGATACCAGTAAGCGCCATTATTGTAGATTGGTTATCTTTTCGACCTGCAGTTCTTCCCGTTCGGGCCATCCTCTTTGGGATCAGCAGGGAAGTGACCGACGCTACTTCGCGAGACATGGTTCTGACACACCATGTTTAAAGTTCATTCATTGATTATAGATGCTTTATAGCACAATATATATATTATAGAGATATTGTTCTTTATGAGGATCGCCGGAGGTGTAGGAAGAGATGACTAGCAGCGCTAGAGTAGTGGAGCTAAGGAATGAGCTGTGGGACTTCGCTCGCGTGATGAGCCAAGGTCTAAACACCGTCTTCACACCCATGGTGGAGTCCCACGGTCTCACCACGCTTCAGGCTCGGATCCTGATGGTGGTAAATGAGTGCGGATCCGCTACGGTCGGCAGTGTTGGGAATGCCGTTGGAGTCAACAGTGGGAATACATCCACCACCTGCAAGAAGCTGGAGAAGGCCGGTTTTGTCAAGCGGGTTCGCAACCCGGCAGACGAACGCTACGTCACGTTGGTGCTTACCGACCGTGGACAAGAGACTATTCGGTGCATCGACGATGCGTTTATGGGGATGTACGGCCCCACTCTCGAGGGGACAGCTTCTGAGGATTACGAGACCATTATCGCAGGCATGAAGATACTGAGGCGGCTGATCGCCGAGCTCGGTGACATGTCTGAAAGGAAGTGAGAATACTTGCCACTTAAGAAGAGAACACCCCGAAAGCCACTGATCTTCTACTATGCGGTGGCGCTGCTAATCATCATGCTCTTCAACACGATCATTCTTCCCGAACTGGTTAGACGAAATATCACACAAGTGGACTATGGCACCTTTCTGACCCAGATCGAGAACGGACTAGTAACAGAAGTGGA
>CAYOCI010000018.1:0-49533 GCA_964402415.1 uncultured Clostridia bacterium | reverse complement strand
ATGGTACTTGGGGCGCAAGCCCCTGGGAGAGTAGCAAACTGCGGGACAAGAAAAACACCACTCAATAGAGTGGTGTTTTTCGTTTGTCTGCGCAGCAGACAATGTCCCGGCAGTTTGCTACCCGATCCAGGGTGTGGACGGCAAGCAAGCGAGAGCGCAGCGGGACGGAGGGGATCTAGGGGAGCAGGCTCCCCTAACTAATATCACCTATTCGAGGGGTGAAAGACTGCGCAGTGGTGGGGTGATGATCCCCACCCGAGCAAGTCTTCGTAGGGGAGCAGAGCTCCCCTACGAAGAGGGCCGATAGGCCCGAGGTTTGGGGGAGTATGCTCCCTCATGTAATATCACCGATTCGTGGGGTGATGGACCGCGAAGTGTCGGGTTCATCCCGACCGAGCAGGTCCTCGAGAGGGGAGCAGCGTGGACGGAAGCCTCAGCGACGGACACGTGGGGGATTGGGGGAGTATGCTCCCCCATGTAATAACTCCGATTCGGGGGTTGAAAGACCGCGCAGCGTCGGATTCATTCCGACCGAGCAGGTCGTCATTAAGGGGGCAGAGCACCCTTATGAAAGCGCGAATGCGCTCTCCCCTACGAAGCGCCGAATGGCGCCCTGGGAGAGTAGCCACTGCGGGACGAAATCGGGTTGTTCTTTTCATGCAATGTCCTGCTAGCTAGGCATGCGGGATCATTGTCGGTTAACATCCAACCATCATGTAGGGGCGCCGCTCAGCTGCGCCCGCCCGTCGCACCTCACTGGGTCTGGGTAACACGGGCGCAGCATAGCGGCGCCCCTACAAGCAACTATGAAGTCTGCCTTTGCTCTCGCCCGTGATATGCCGTCTAGCACTCCATGCGACTAGATACTGCAGGTCAAGATTGTCCTGCATTGCCCTGCACCCGCGCTGACTTTCTACACCCACCGATCCTCGTGCACAACATACGGACTACTGTCGTACGCTCGATACTTGATACGCTCGGCTCCAGCCAGCATGACCTGGGCACGCTCTCTGATCGTCGGGTGGGTGATCATCGACAGCACTGCATCCGGCTCAAACCATCCAACCTCCAGGCTCTCACTGCTGGTCTTCGGCTCGCCACTCATATACGTGCCCACAAAATCCACTAGGACCTTAGTCGGGACCAGACTGACTCCGTCATATTGTACACCAGTCTTGACGCTAGAATAGATGCCGACCAAGCGATCGATTGATGCCGTAATTCCTGTCTCTTCCTCAGTCTCTCGAATAGCAGCCTCGGTTAAACTCTCACCCACTTCCACCTGTCCACCGGGGAACTCCCAGCCGCGCCGAGGATGCTTCAACAGCAACACCTTCTCCTGACTATTGCGTACTAGGCAGGCCACGGCCACAATGTGCGTTGGAAAAATCATACTATCACTCCTCACGAAGCCAGCATGGGGCAACGTAATCTAGCAGCTCATGTAGTGAGAAATCACTCACTTGGCACTCCAAAGATCATGCAATGTTGGTTAGCGCTTATCATTATCAACCACTAGAAAGATACCCAATATTACCTTGATCTGTCAATACGTACGGGTATAGTATGATGGCAGAAGGATGTATGTACGAGAGGAATGGCCGCCACAGGTCAACGGTAGTCACCGACCATGTGTCATGATGGAGGGGTGTCAGATGAAAGACGTTCTCACACAACCAGTCTACGATCTCATCAGCCCTGAGGATAAGCAGTTTATTGTTGCCTTTGACGACGCGATACGCCAAGTCGGATACGATAGTGGACGCTCCATCGGCAGCGGTTACTGCTGGGGGCGATATATGATCGTGTACGCCAAAGCTGGCGTCAAGGACAAAAAGGTCGCCGCGCGTATCTACATTCGCGAGAGCGGTGCCCTCGTGCTTCGCCTCTTCTTCAACAGGATCGATGAGCACAGGGAATACATCGAAAACGCTCCCGAATTCATCCGTCTTCCCTTTGTTGATGATCACGGCGTCTGTCACCACTGCCCGACCAAGAAGGATGACGAGTGCGCATTCCGTAAAACGTACACGATCGGTGACCGGCTGATCGAGAAATGCAGCGGTGTCACGTTTGAGTTTCATCAGCCAACCAGCGGCAGGCTTGACGCCTATATCGACCTGTTGCGGGAGTTCTATCCGACTAGGAAACGCGGCTAGGCATGCCCGCAACGGGCATGCCTAGATCGCCAATCGTCTTCCCTTATCGGCTCCTCAGTCTCTTCGCCTCACTGACGAAGATCTCCGTGTCCTTGGGAGAGAAGAGATAGATGCCGTTGCTGGTCTCGACCAGGACTATCTGCCGGTTGAGGTCATCGATATAGGCTCTGACCTCGCCCAACCCTTCGGCCGTAAATGACCCGATGCGGGTGACCGCGCCGTCAAGGCCATTGATCTTCTTTAGCTGTGGCTTAACAGCAAGTACCTCCACCTTGCGGATGGTGACCCAGTCAAGCACCCTGTCTTCGGCGGGCATCAGCACCGCCCCTTTATGCTGAACCCTGATACCCTGAGCGCTTAACGTAACCTCCAGGTCAAGCTTGGTGGTAAACGCGCTGAATACCGCTAATCCGATCAGGAACAAGATAAACACCGTCATGCCAAAAGCGATCCGGTTCATCAACTGTTGCTTGGTCATCGCTCTACCTCCTCCATGATACGAGACTGCGTAGCGGCAACAGATCACGAGCTCCACTGCTCAGTAACACGTCGCAGCAGGCGATTTGTTCCCGTCGCGCCACCCCCCTCATCGGTTTTCGGCGTGCCCTCGCCTGCCAGATATCTTTCGACCACCGTTCTCTTCCTCTTCGGGTGACAACTTCCCTTTCTGCGGCATGACAATGCTCCCCTTTCCATAGACTGTGGCTTTTGCTATTTCCACTGTCTACTTCAAGGGGAGCATATCAAAGAGGGTGGGCAGGTCTTGTTTCCATGTCTGGACTAACAGCTCTTTGGTTAGTCGTCACCGTCGCGGCTAGTCATCCATCACCCTGCTGTGGAGCTCCTTCAGTCGAGCCTTGTGAGCATACATAGCTCTATCCGCTTCAACAAATGCAGAGTGCACGCTCTCGTTTCCGCTAGAGAACGCGTATCCGTAAGCAAGCACAACCCGAATGCTGCGTTTCTGGTTTGCCATGATTAGTAGATCATTCATTCTTGATAGAGCGTTATCCACCAATTCCTTCGGAGCATCTCTGCAGATAGCACAAAATTCGTCCCCGCCAATCCGAAATGCCTTACCAATAGCCACGAAGCTGTCCTGTACGATTCTTGCGGTATCGACAATCATCGCATCTCCAACTGCGTGTCCATGTCTATCGTTAATCTTCTTCAAGTTGTTGATGTCAACCACAATTAGTGCAACATTCCCATTGCCGCTCGGGCTCTGCGCCATCTCCTTCTCAAAGGCTGAGCGGTTTCTGAGCTTTGTTTGGGCATCATATTCGAACTGCAGCTCCCGCATAAAGATGTAGTAAAGAAGCAAGGAGATGGAGACGCTTCCCCAGATGAACAGCATATCCCTAAACATGACTTGAGCAACGACTCCCAGCAATGGAATGCTCAGAATTGGGATTAGAGCCTTCTTACTATCAGTATCGTAACTGGCACCGTTCTTGGTCACAGCTATCGCCATGAACACGAAGTAAAACACGCCAACCGCGGTTGAAAGCAGAAACAAGGGCCCCCGAGTGTACCGATTCTGGGCGCCAACGGAGAATATCCAGCCTGTCCGAACGCTTAGAACGCTCATCGCAGCGTTGACACACAGAGGCAGTGCAACAAGGCCCCTGTAAGTCTTGATTCCCATATCGCTGCTAAACAGCCAAAGGGTGAAAGGGACCACAGGGCATAAGGAGAACCCGATGGCGTTGACGATGCGATGAGGTACCACAAGGCTAGGGTCACTCGAGAGCGCCATAAAAACCGTTGCAATCTCCAGTAGTAGAAGAACGATGGTGGTCACGGCCGCAGACACGTAAACCATAGTCTTATGCTTATTCACAATGACATTCCGATTAGCGAAAATTATAGTGAAACACAGCGCGATGATCGCCAGAAGATCAATACCTATCGTTGCTATCATTTATGCTGGTTCACTTCCTGTCGAGTCCGAATTCGCAGTAAGTATAACACTGTGAACTCAACTTTGGAAGGATGACGATCCTCTAGCCACAGGCTGCACCAGCCAAGCAAAGAATCTGTATTGATGATCAAAAGAGTCAGGCTCTCTTGTGTAAGAGGCACACCCCCCTCGCCGAATCCCAAAACTGCCTAGACAGCCTACCGAGAATGGGAGATGAGGACGTGCGTCAATCCATAGTCTCTCTACCTGTATCCTTACACAAATCGCGATCCGCTGTCCGGTGAGAGGTACATAACGCAGCTCGTTAAGCGTGGCCTTCTGCAATTTGCCTAAACTGCTATCGGTGAGACAAGGTTTCGCGTGTGCCTTTTCGTTTGTTACATTAAGTTAAAACTCCGTAACGAGTTATGCCTTGTTACCGTTACTGCTTCGGGATATCCTAGTAACGTAGCATCCATGGCAGATGGTCAAATTCGCGGAGGAGGATAATTATCTTGTTTAAGAAGCACCGCTTACCACTACTGCTGTTTTTGGCGATCGTGCTGCTGGCTGGTTGTACTGCACCAACGGGGCAGCAGCAACTGCTGACGGAGAAGGATGGACGCATCGCCGCCCTAGAGAATCAGGTCGCCAAATGGCAGAAGCTGTCTGAGCCGCAGGAGCCCTTGTTTGCTGCCCTAAACGCCATGCAGTTGATCAAGAACAAGGACCTGAACGGGCTGTCTACTCTTGTGCATCCTACGAAGGGGCTGCGGTTCACGCCCTATCCTCATGTTGACCTACAGAAAGATAAGGTCTTCACGGCCCAGGAGGTGGCTGGGCTAGCCGCCAATGCTACTGTCTACCAATGGGGCATTTATGACGGAAAAGGCGACCCGATCGAGCTTACCTACAGCGAATACCATAAGCGGTTTGTCTACGACCACGATTTTCTGACCGCACCGATGGTTGGCAAGAACCACGCTATTGGCACCGGGAACACGATCGACAATGTGAAGCAGGCCTATCCCGCCGGACAGTTTGTCGAGTTCCATTTCCCAGGCTTTGATCCCCAGTATGCAGGTATCGACTGGAGCAGCTTAAAGCTCGTGTTTGAGCAGCAGGGCAGCATCTGGTACCTGGTCGGGATTGTGCACGGTCAGTGGACAATTTAACAAAAGATGCGGCAGAGCCGCGAAGACAGATGAAGCGGATCGCCGCCAGAGGCGTGCGACCGCGAGTAGCCTTCACCATTTGCTAAGACGCTGCTCATAGGAGAAGGGACCGTTCGCGTGAACGGTCCCTTCTCCTATGAATCTATGATCAGACCTGTCTGCTTACTTCAATCCGTTCAGCTCAAACTTGAACTTGAACGGTTCGCCGCTCTTGGGGGTGGCTGTGACTTCGATCGGCTCCACCGCATCCAGCGCTTCAGAGTCAAACCGAGCCTCGAAGCACGCAATGTACTCTGACTTGTCATCAGCGACCAGGTAGCTGACCTTAGTTGTCAAGTGGCCGTCGATGGTACGGTCGCCCTGCTTGAGTGAGATCTTCATCCCATCCAAAAAGGCAGCCTGTTTGCCATTGAGTTCAAACTGGATCTCGACCGCGCCGCGGATCCTCTGCGCCATCTCTCGCTCGAAGCGTTTGGCGACGTTGAAGCCCTGCTCAGTCATGGACATCACCCGGCGGGCGACATAGAGGTACTCGGTAAACAAGACAGCTCGGTCATGCTTGCCATCGAAGTAGCCTTCGCTAAGATCCGCCCAGCCATCGGCGAGTGCTCGCCCGAAATCAGCGGCTTCATCAATCTGGCTGTCGGTCAGGTTGATCATGATCCCAGATTGCTCTTCGATCGCCTCATCCACCGTCTCCGCCTCAGCTTTAAGGTCGTGATACGATGCCAGCTTAACCTTGACGGTGAAGGCCTTATTGCCACGTTTCAGCCCCAGAGTCACCTCGTCGTCGGGCCGCTTGGTGTGCAAGAAAGAGTACACATCATCCACCAAGCTCATCTTCTGCCCGTCGATGGAGATCAACCGGTCGCCGCTCTGGACAGCGGTAGCGCCCAGCGGCCCATCAGCGATGGAGTGAATGATCTCGACGCCCTCATCCGACGGGACCCCATAGCGAGCCTCCCAACCCTCATCGAGGAAGAGGCCGAGAACGGCACGTTCGATCTTGCCGTCCTTGATCAAGAGCTCAGCAATATCGATGAAGACGCTACTGGGAATGGCAAAGCTGAGGCCTTCGACGGAGGTATCAACCATCTTGGAGTTGATTAGTCCGATAACCTCGCCGCTGGAGTTGACCAATGGTCCGCCGCTGTTGCCCGGGTTGACCGCGGCATCGACCTGTAAAGACGGATAGCCCGACCCCAGACGACGATCGGTACCTGAGAGAATGCCGGTCGTAACCGTGTTGCCCAGGCGGAAGCCCATGGGATTGCCGATGGCGATGACCGGCGTGCCAACATCCAACGCTCTGGATGGCGCGATGGTTAGCGGCTTGAGTTGTTTGGTATCGGTCTCGATGACCGCGATATCGGAGATGTCATCGGCTGAGATATCCGCCAACTTGACTGGGCGTAGAGAGCCGTCATGGAAAAGGATTTTCACCTCAGTGGCGTCCTTGACCACATGGGCGTTGGTGATGATGATTCCATCTCTGAGGACAAAGCCTGTGCCGAAGCTACTGGGCTCTTCGTCAACCAAGGCGATGATCCCGACCACAGACGGACTGACGATGGCGGCGACCCGTTGAACGGTGTTGACCGCACCAGTGGCCGTGAAAAGGTCCATGGCTGGGGTAACGCTGGAACAGAGTATGGCAATAATGACCAGGACTGCGGAGAACTGCTGATAACGCCGCATGGAAGACGCCCCCTTTCGGTGATGACTGACATTTCTCCCTCGGTGACCGCTACTCCTTTTTTGGGTTGCCCGATTATCCCTTCTCGCCCATGTACAGACGGAATGGTCGGCGGGCAAGCTAAACAAAAGCCCGAAGGCCGAAGTGGGGACAGGGAGATGCATGGCGCAGGGCTCAAGAACATGGGAGGAACTGTATGAGTGATCTATCAGTCATCCAGCAAGCGGTGGCCGGTGATGCCGCCCTGTACGACCAAGCGGCTGCGATCCTGCTCTCGGACGCTCTGGATGTTGTCGCATCTTTCGGTGCAGACGCTCTCCCCTGGCAGGAGACGCTGTGGGCAGCTCAGCTCGCCATGGAAGAGGTCTTAGAGTTGGATGCCAGCGAGCTGACCGCAGAGACCATACATACCGCCATGACGCAGAAGGTTCTACGCATCATCAACGGTCTCGATCGCGATGCCATAGTTGATCTGAGGGCGCGGCCGGACGCCTATGTCAATCGGGTATTCGGGATGGAGTGAGGGGACGAAGGAGTCCACAGACCATAGACCACAGACCACAGTGGGGGCGAGGAACGGGAGAGTCCACAAGCATGAGCGAGGAGATGAGAAGCCATGACCGATCATATGAACAATGAGCAATATCGCAAGGCCTGCCGCTATCGCGTGCAGGAAACGCTGGAGAACCTGGCTGGCATCTGGCATGTCACCGACGAGCAGATCACACCAGAGCTGCTATCAGAGAGCTTGGATTGGCTGGAGCGGACCGTGGATGAGCTGAAGTACTTTCGCGAAAAAATCGCGACGACCGAGGATGGTCCAACAAAACCGGGAGCACTTCCATGACGAGTCCACAGACAGCATTCCGCAGTGGATACGGGACGGGTGTGAAGGATGAGTCCACAAGCCCACAAGTCCACAGGTTGGTGGTGACCCAAGCCGACGTCGCCTGGACTTATCTGTCAGACGATTGACGCAGGACGCTGTCTCCCATAGAGGAAAAGCGGTGCAGGGGGCGAAGTAATCTCCAAACAGTGTAAGGGAGATGGATCCATGATCAAGCTGCTGAAGAACGCTACTCTATATGGTCCAGAGGCCATGGGTAAGCAAGATGTACTCATCCTAGACAACAAGATCGGCCATATTGCCCCGGAAATCCCGGTACCACAAGGTCTGGGCGAGGTCGAGGTGATCGACTGCGCCGGCAAGGCGGTCACTCCTGGCTTCATTGATTGGCATGTCCATGTGACTGGTGGCGGTGGCGAGGGAGGTCCGACTACTCGAACGCCTGAGATCACTTTGAGCAAGATCACCCGTTACGGCGTGACCACCGTCGTGGGCTGTCTGGGAACAGACGGCACCACCCGCAGTATGGAAGCGCTATTGGCCAAGGCGCGTGCTCTGGAGATCGAGGGGATTACCACCTTCATCTATACCGGTGCCTATGAGGTGCCCACCCGCACCATTACTGGTAATGTGCGCAACGATGTCATTCTGATCGACAAGGTAGTCGGTGTTGGCGAACTGGCGATCTCTGACCATCGCTCCTCTCACCCCATGGAAGCTGAGATTGGCCGTTATGCCGCCGAAGCCCGTGTTGGCGGGCTCCTAGGAGGAAAGCCCGGAATCTGCCACTTCCACGTCGGCCCTGGACGCGCTGGCATTCAGCCGATCTTCGATCTGCTGGAGCATAGTGATATTCCCATCAGCCAGTTCCTTCCAACTCATATGGGTCGCAGTTCAGAGCTGATCGCCCAGGGGGTGCGTTTCGCCAAGATGGGCGGACAGATCGACTTCACCGCTGGCTCGAGAGTCGTCGCCAATGTCCTCGAAGCGCTGAATGGTGGCGCTCCGCTGGAGCGGGTCACGATCAGTTCCGACGGCAACGGCAGCATGCCCAAGTTTGATGCGGCCGGCAACCTGATTGGCTTAGGCGTTGGTTCGGTCAAGACGGTCCATGATGCCTTCGTTGGTCTGATCCAGGCTGGGCTGAATATCACGCAGGCTCTGCAGATCGTCAGCGCCAACCAGGCACGTGTCATGCTGCTCAAGGACCGGAAGGGCTGCCTCAAACCCGGTGCCGATGCGGACTTAGTAGTTTTTGCAGAAGGTTGGCAGATCGACCAGGTCTGGGCAAAGGGGCGCCAGATGGTGGCAGGCGGCGAGCCGATCGTCTGGGGAACATTTGAGCAGAATATCGCGGTGGATGACGAGTGATTCAGCGAGCCCACATGTTCACAAGAACACAAGTCCACAAGTAGAACGATAATACGGCTTGGATCACAGCGGTTAGTTTGGCTACATTTGCAGTGACCTCGCGTGTTGACTCCGCCTCGTCGCTCTGCTAAAATACTGTTTGTGACTGAGCTAACCAAAGCTTGCGTTCCACAATAGCTCAACGGTAGAGCAACCGGCTGTTAACCGGTAGGTTGTAGGTTCGAATCCTACTTGTGGAGCCAGTTTAAACCACCGCATTTTGCGGTGGTTTTGTTTTGTCTGTTCATTGTCCGAGAAGGAATCATTGCCTTGATCGAGAATTATTTCACAAGGCTGGTCGTTCACTTCGTGAACTGCTCGCCTATGCAACCAAGGAGGCGATGGTTTATGACGGAGAAAAAGATACACTGTACGGCGCTCTGCCCGGAGTGTGGCGGGGATCTGGCGTATACTGAACACTTCTGCATCTGCAAAAAGTGCAACTGGACCTGCAAAGGCTGTAAGGAAGAGAAGTAGCTCGCTATGCTCGCAGCCCACAGCTCTTATGCCGCAGTGAAAGCAGCGCGTTTAGCCGTTGGACTTCAGACCATGGCGACTATGCAAAAGGCGGCGACAATAACCAATTGTTGGGATCAGAACTGGCGCTTGCCAGTTCTTTTTTGTTATCATTGAATGAAGTAGTCTTGGCCCCTGGGCCGTCATACGTGGTATACGAACCGTGTTGCTTAACCGTTTCAGCTACTGTAGGCCGCTGGCTGATGGCTTTTGGTAAGTGGCTCCCTTGTGGAGCGATCAGATAAAGGTAGGACGATAACGGCATGGATGATCGGCTGATAGCGAGGTGCGTCGCCGGAGACCAGCAGGCATTCGCCTTACTGGTCTCCCAGTACCAGACACAAGTGTATAACTTGGCGTGGCGCTATCTCGGCGAGGCCGAGGATGCCAAAGACGCAACGCAAGAGGCCTTCATCAAGGTCTACCATGCCTTACCCAAATACCAGGGTCAGGCTAAGTTCAGCACCTGGCTGTATCGCATCGTTGCCAATACCTGCATTGACTGTCTGCGCCGCCGACGCCCCCATCTCTCACTGGATGCCCCACGTTCTGAGGATGATGAAGCTGGTTGGGAGTTAGCTGCTGACGAACCGAACCCCGAGCAGCAGGTTGAACGTCAGGAACTGCGCACCATGGTGCAAAGTCAGGTCGAGAGCTTACCACCGAAGTATCGGATGGTGGTAACGCTCTATCACCTGCAGGGGATGTCCTACCAAGAGATATCACAGGTTCTCGACCTGCCGGTGCGCACGGTTGAAACCCAGCTCTATCGAGCCAAGGGCATGCTGCGTGAGCGGCTGCGAGCTTATCTAGGATGCATGGGCGAGCAGTTCACGAAGTGAACGACCAGCCTTTAGGAGGTGAGCAGGTAGTGGAGTGCACGAATATCAAAACGCAACTAACCGCCTATCTGGCGCATGAGCTCCCCATAGACGAACGTAGCCTGGTTCGCCAACACCTTGACCAATGCCAGGAATGCCGAGATGAGCTGGTTGCCCTGACGAAGCTCGATCAGCTCTTGGATCTACAGCCTGTGCTCGTGCCACCTGTGGACCTGAACGCGTCGATCATGACAGCCATTGCTCAGACCGAGGTCGCAAAGGCCAAAGACCTCAGTGCTCGGCAGGTGCTGGTCTGGGGGACAGGGCTGGCGGCCGGCTTCTGCCTCGTTCTGTTGCCGCTGTTGGTCTGGTGGTGGCAGGCGCGCACAGGCCTGACGCCCCTGGAAAGCCTCTCCGCCTGGCGCGGTGCGCAAGCCTCTCAGTTTGCAGGTGCTATGGATCTGTGGCCTTGGGTGTTAGCCGCGCGTCATCGGCTCCTGGGCGTTCCTGGGCGGGCCTCTACCTGGTTCCAGAGCCAGGTTGGCAGTCTGACAGCCTTTTACGGCAGGTATGTGCTCCAGATTACGTTGGCTGCGGTGGGAACGATCATTGTGGCGGTCTTCTCATGGAAGGCGCTGTCGCGTTGGACTGAACGGTTGGACGAAGGTATGGGAATTATGCGGCGGAGCCGCAGTAACTAAGGATGCGGATCGTTGCCTTCGGCAGCCGACCGTGGAAAGGGTGGAAGAACTGATGATGAGCCAGCAGAGGAGTCAGGAGTCAAGAGTCAAGAGTCATGGAGGGTCAAGGATGGCAGTCTTCCACAAGTGGCAGCCACGCATGCTGGCGCTCTGGGGTCTTATGGTCCTGCTTTTGCTCTCAGGTCAAGTGCTGGCCGAGCCGGAAAACCGGCTCATCCAATATGGGAATCAGAAGCTGTCCGAGCTGAGGGTGGAAGGGCAGAGTATTCAGCTCAATAATTGCGAGGTTACGGGACCACTGGTTGCCGACATGGTAGTCTTGCGCTCCAGCAGCAAAGTCTACGGTCCGATCACTGCTCGTCGCCTGGACGCTACCTCGGGTAGCGCGCGTGGTGGGATCAAGGCCGATTCGATCTCGCTTCTGGGCACCGAAGTGATCGGTAATGTCGAGACGCGTGACATCGTCGTCGGGCGGGGCAGCAGGATCACCGGTAATATCATTGCCCCCGGCGGCACGGTCATGATCGAAGAGGGTGGAGAAGTCCTCGGTGACGTCGAAGCCGGTCGTCTCACCCTAGGTACCGGGGTGATCATCCGAGGTGCAGCTAAGGCTGGTTCCGGGGGTATTACGTTGGGAACAGGCGCACGGATTAGCGGCAAGATCACGGGGCCCAGTGACGGGATCACGCTGGTCCTTCCCGAGACGCGCTGGGCAGTTGAAGGACCGGAACTCCGTATGGAAGGAGGACCCCAGATCGTCTACCGTGACAGCCACCCCTTCAGCTTGGGTACAGCCCTTGGCATGTGGTTGCCGGTGCTCTTTGGCATGCTCTCTCTATGCGCCATCCTGTTCGCCTTCTTCGCCTACGATGTCGAAACGGTGGCTGATGGTATCCTCGATACTCCTCTGCGTTTTCTCTGGGTGGGGATTGTCTCGATGATCCTGACCGGAGCAACCATCTTCCTGCTCTTAATCACCATTATCGGCATCCCGGTGGCGTTCGCGGCCGCGATTACAGCGGTCCTGACCGGAGCGCTAGGCATCACCGGCGTCAGCATGGCCATTGGTGCTAAGGTTGTTCCTCTGATCAATCGAGAGATCCACCTCAGCCCGTTCCTTCAACTCCTGGCGGGGGTCTTCCTGGTCACTCATCTGGCCTGGATCCCGGTAATCGGCTGGCTGCTCCTGGCCGCGCTGATGATCATCGGCTACGGTGCGGCGTTCTCCATCTGGTGGCCGCGCATCAAAGGCTGGTGGAGTGAGTACCGCCGCAGTCGGCGGGAGAAGAAGCTGTTGAGAAGATAGGAGAAACGCGAGCGGCTCGTCGTTATGACGAGCCGCTCGTGTTTCTAGCCCAAAGACCAGAGCTGAAAGCCTAGAGCGCGAGAAAGGGTGCAGAGGAGCCGTCGACGGTGAATTGAGGCACGAAGGTCGAGTACAAGCCCACATCCTCATATATCTGAAACGATAGCCTGCGATGAAAGTGATTGCGGCAGAGCCGCACGGATTACGGACGCGGATCGTGCCTAGGTCGCATAGGTAGCAGTTCACGAAGTGAACGACCGGCCAGCTTGCTCATGACCAGCCTTCGCAGCCGACCGAATGATGCGGCAGAGCCGCAGTAACTAATGATGCAGATCGCCGCCATAGGCGTGCGACTGAACCATGCGGCAGAGCCGCAGTAATCAAGGATGCGGATCGTTGCTTCACAGCCGACCGCGGATAAGGATGTGAGACGATGCCCGAACTAGCTTCGATTATCATTCCCTGTCGCAACGAGGGCGGCAACGTCGCCATGACTGTAAACTCCATGCTCGGGGTAGCTACCGACCAACCCTACGAGATCATCATCGTCGACGACGGCTCCGAAGATGGCTGTTGCGATTTTCTCAAACAGAGCCCTGTCACAGGAGTGACTCTGCTGGAGAAGCACGGGCTGGGCGCCGCCAATGCGCGCAATGTCGGGGCCGATGCTGCGCGGGGGGAGAGGCTGGTCTTCTGCGATGCCCATATCACGGTCGAGGATGGTTGGCTGGACCGTCTGCTGGGCCTACTGCGGGCCCCGGAGGTAGACGCCGCCTGTCCGGCCATGGGGGTGATCGGCCAACCAGAGGTGGTCGGCTACGGTCAGACCTGGGACGAGGAACTGAATGTACGCTGGATGGGGCGCCCCGATGGCGTCATCCCCACGCCTCTGGCGCCTGGCGCCTGCCTGGCAGTCAAGCGGAGCGCCTTCTGTGATGTCGGCGGTTTCGAACGTGGCTTTCAGACCTGGGGGCATGAGGACACCGAGCTTTCGCTCAAGCTCTGGCTATTTAACCATCCGATCTACCTCGAACCTGACGTGACCGTACTCCATCTCTTCCGCCCCAGCCACCCCTACCGCGTTACCATGCGGGAATACCGCTACAACCTGCTGCGCATGGCGATGAGCCACTTTGGACGCGAACGCATTGCCAAGGTCTTGCAGATGGTCCTATCTGACCATGAGATCAAGGAGATCTTGGCTGACCTCGCTGTCAGTGACGTCTGGCAACAGCGGGCGGACTACCTCACGCGGCGAACCTACGATGATGATTGGTTCATGGAGCGGTTTGGCATCAAGTTTTGATGCCAGCCCCTCGTGGGGTACCAAATGCGCAGCATGGCTGCGCCTACCACCTAGGCAATTAGTTAACAAAGGGGTCTGACCCCTTTGTTAACTAATTCGGCTATCTGAGAGACAACTTGCGCTACTATCCTGGGGAAGTCTATAATGATATGAAGCATCTATGCGGAGGTAGCGTTCATGAAGATCGGAATAATTGGTCTCCCTCTGGTTGGGAAGACCACTCTCTTTAACCTGCTTACTCAGGCTGAGGCCGAGACATCTAAGTTTTACTCCGGACGGACCGAGGCCAACCATGGAATGGCACGTGTCCCCGATGAGCGGATTGATTGGCTGAGCGCTCAGTTCAAGCCGCGCAAGACGATCTATGCTCAGATCGAGGTCACCGACCTCCCTGGTCTGACCCACAATGCCGAAGGCGGTTCAGGCAACCCCTTCCTTGCCAATATCCGTACCGTGGATGCCCTGGTGCATGTGGTGCGGGCCTTTGGTGACGGTGAGATCGAACATGTCGAGGGCAACCTCAACCCCGTTCGCGACATTGATTCCGTCAACTCCGAGTTGCTACTGGCTGACCTCGATCTGATCGAGCGGCGCATCGAACGGATCAAGACCGGCAAGAAGGTCATCCCAGAACAGAAGATCGAGATGGATGCGCTGCAGAAGTGCTATGAGGCGCTGGAGAAGGAGCTGCCTCTGACCACGGTGACGCTCAGTGAGGCCGAAGCTGCCACGCTCCAGCACTATGAGTTCTTCACCGAGAAGCCACAGTTGGTGGTTATCAACGTGGATGAGGCGCAGTTCAAAGCCAACGACTATCCACAGAAGCAGCAGATCGAAGCGATGCTCCGGGAGAAGGGGATCCCTGTCCTGGTACTCTGTGCGCAGACAGAGCGTGAGATCGCCGAGCTGCCAGTGGAGGATCGCGAGCTGTTCATGGCAGACCTAGGCGTCGATCATCCTGGGACCTATCGTTTGGCGCGCAGCATGTATGACCTGCTGGGTTTGATCGCTTTCTTCACCGTCGGTGAAGACGAGGTGCGAGCCTGGACGATCAAGAAGGGGCTCGATGCCAAGCGGGCATCAGGCAAGATCCACTCTGACTTGGAGCGCGGCTTCATCCGCGCCGAGGTGGTCTCCTACGACGCGCTACGTGAGCATGGTACCATGGCAAAGTGCAAGGAGAAAGGCGTCTTCCGCCTGGAAGGCAAGGATTACATCGTCAAGGACGGTGATATCCTGAACATCCGTTTCAACGTGTAGGCGCATGTGGGGAACCTCGCAAGAGGTTCCCCATTTTATACCCAAAAGAAGGATATTGAACGCACATCACCGAATTAGCATAAAACAGAAAAGGACAAGCTATAGCCATTTGTTACTGAACGGAGTGGAACCTAGTCGGTGATCCGTGATGGGAGGCGGGGCTAATGTGGGCAGCGTTGAGTGTCTTTCTAGCGGCTGGTCTTGCGTACAGCCTCTATCGATCGCGGCAGCAGGCGGTCCGTATCCAAAGCTGTCAGGTCGAGATCCAAGAGATGCAAGGACAGCGTCAGCAACTGGCAAGACGCAATGATGATCTGCAGGTTCAGGTCAACCGTGGCATTTTCGAACTCTTGGCACTCTCGGAATTTACCAACGTCCTCGGGACCACATCGAACCTTGATGAGCTGCTGAACCTCGTCGTCGATATGATCAGTCGTGTGGTAAGCTATGACTCGATCACCGTTATGCTACTCAACGAGAAGGCTGAGAAGTTGGAGATCCGCGCTGCCAGGGGGATCCCGGAAGACGCTACCAAGCTGACCATGGGTAGGAACGAAGGGATCGGCGGGCTGGTGTTGGCGACGGGCCAACCTCGTCTCGTACGCGACGTGCTTGAGGATCCCCACTACATCTCCGTGGCATCGGAGGGTGAGACCTTCCGAACGTTGCTCAGCATTCCTCTGACCGTGGCCGGTCAGACTATTGGCGTCCTCAATATTGCACGTTTGGCGCCCGATGCCATCAGTGCCGATGAGATGCGCATGCTGCTGGTCGTCACCAGTCAGGCAGCTTTTGCGATCCAGAACGCCGTTCTCTACGGGCATATGACTCACCAGGCCATTACCGATGGCCTAACGGAGATCTATAACCACCACTACTTCCATGATTACTTGGGTGGAGTGTTGGAAGAGGCTCGCCGTCAGGGGCGCAGTATCTCTGTGCTCATGGTGGACATTGACCACTTCAAGAGCTTCAATGACCGCTATGGCCACAAGACTGGTGACTATGTTCTTCACCGCGTCGCTCAGACGATCAAGGCATCCCTGCGTAAGGGCGACCTGGTTGCTCGCTATGGTGGCGAGGAGTTTGCCGTGGTGCTCGACGGGGCCAGCATCAGACCGGCCCTGGAGGTCGCTGAGCGGCTGCGTAAGGCTGTAGAGGAAGAACGTTTCTTATATGACGGGCGCATTCTCCACGTGACCGTAACAGTTGGTGTGGCCACCTACCCTGACGATGCATCCTCCATGGATGCTCTCGTCAGCCGTGCCGACCAATCCATGTATGCAGCCAAGGAAGCTGGCCGCAATCGAGTGGCCTTTTCCAGTAGTAGGGAGGTTGTCTAATGGCGGTCGGTATCTGGCAACGAATGCAGGCCAAGCGGCTTTACCAGCGAGCGCTTCGCGCCGAGCCGGTCGACGCCCACTTGGAGATGCTGAAGCAGGCTCTCCGACTGGACCCAGACAACAGGGATGCGCACCGTAGCGCCATCGCCTTGGGGCAGAGAAACTCGCTCTGGACAGACCTGCAAGAGTTCTACCAAGACCTCGCGCAACAACACCCCACAGCTGCCATCGTGCGCAACTATTGGGGTGTCTTGCTTTATCTATCGGGACAGCCAGAAGAGGCCCAAGCAAAGATGCAAGAGGCCAAGCAGATCGACCCGACTTATGTCACCGCCCGCAATAACCTTGCCATGATCAATGCTGAGTATTACGGACGCTATGACGATGCGATCACTGAATACGAAGAGACCCTGCAGATCGCGCCCAGTGACGTGGCCCATGGGAACCTGGGTTTATACTATCAGCGAGTCGGGCGGTCTGATGAGGCGTTGGTTCATCTGAAGCGCGCGGCTGAGATTAAGCCTTCGGGGTACCACTTGTCCGCTCTGGGTGACTTCTTCTTCTACAAGGGTGATCCCGAGACTGCGTGCGAGTGGTATGAGAAGGCGTTCTCTCGCGAGCACGCCTCACTAGGCCTCGATCACGATCGAATCCGTGGGCGGCTGAATCTAGCGCGATGCTATATCGACCTACAGCGTTACCAAGACGCCATTGACACGGTCGAGGCCAGCTTCCAACTGCCCAAGGCCAAGGAGAGCGTTGGTCTGCACCGGGCGCTGGGGCAGGCTTACGGTGCCTTGGGCCGCCTCGAGCAGGCCGTGATCCATCTGGAACAGGCACTCTCCTTGGCAGCCGACAATGAGATGGCGCAAGGCGCCATCTACCGTTCCCTGGCGCAGGTCTACTACAAGACCGGAGAGTACCATAAGGCCGGCACTGCCTATCAGCTCTCATCCACTGGACGCTATGATATGGTTGACGGCCAAGGGCGCTCGGAGTTGATCGTGCGTGGGCGAGAGCTGGCTAGGGCTACAGCCGAACGCCCGCAGGATGCATCGGTTCGCCTTGAATATGGCAAGAACTTATACGCCCAGGGGCGTTGGGAAGACGCGGAGCGGGAACTGCACGGGGCGCTGTCGCTTCGGCCAGGGCTCGCTGAGGCACATTTCCTGATCGCCTGGATCAACATTCTGCAGGACGACCCTGTGGAAGCCCAGCATCATATCTGCCTTACCACTTACTATCAGCCGCAGAGTGAAGACTCCTATGTCATCGCGGGCCTCGCGGCACTTTACGAAGGTGAGTATGAGCAGGCTGCCATGAGCTTCAGACGCGCTCTCCTGCTGAACCCCCGCTCAGCGCAGGCGCATAACTACTTGGGCGATGTCCATCAATGTGAGCATCGCTATGAGGATGCAAAGAGTTGTTTTGAGCAGGCCTTGGCGATCACACCCGAGATCCACCCCGCGCGCTACAATCTCGCCAACACCCTCTACCAGCTTAAGGAGTTTGCCGCAGCCGAAGATCATGTCATACGTCTACTGGCGGCACAGCCGACCCACCTGATGGGCTGGCGACTGCTGGGCGATATCCAGATCGAGATGGGCCGTTTTGAGCAGGCCCAAGCCACGCTGCAGCGGGCCATGGCCATCAACCCCTATTGTGCTGCCGTTGGGGAGAAGCTCAGCCAACTGCAGCAGCGGTCACCCGTAGCTTAGTGTAGCTAGGAGACCACGGGACGTGGTCTCCTTCCACCTTGTTTGGTATAAGCAAAGCACCGCCATATGGCGGTGCTTCTGTGGCAAGACTAGTTGTTTCCGGACTGTCCCAAGACCTCATCCAGCGTGAGGTACTTGCCATCCTTGATCAGGAAGGGCAGAGACTTAGCTCCAGCGGCGAAGGCTGCCTTCTTGATGGAAAGCCGTTCGCCGGTCGGCAACTCTTCGAGAACGTAGTGCTCGAAGGCAATATTGTGTTGTGAAAGCACCGCTTCCACTTCCTCGCACTTGTGTCAGGTCGAACTCCCATAGACTTTGAGCATCATAGCACACCCTTTCGTACAGTTAGTATATACGAAATATAGGATACTACTCACTGCGCGGGCAGTCAACCTAGCTATTACGTATGACTTCTATAAGGAGAATGAACGTCAACCAGTTATTCTATCAAATGGTCGCCTCCAACGGACAGGATTCGTGTTGGGCTTGTCGAAAGCCTTACTATCCTGTCAATTATGAGGTGAAGCTTCATGCGCGGGCCATTGGAGATGCTCATCAAGTCGTCTTTGGCGATCCTGATGGCATCCAGCGTCTACTTTACCAGTTCGTTCTGGTCTGCTCCCAGTTATCCCACTCCCGCTCCGGTCCTCCCAGCGGTGACCGCGCCTCAGACGCCAGACCCAGCGCCCGAGCAGCCCCCTGCCCCACCTGTCCGCGTCAAGCCCGCCAAGGTCAAAGGGATCTACTTGACGGCATGGACAGCAGGCTATCAGCCCCGCCTTGATACGCTCATCGATCTGGTCGACAACACCGAGATCAATGCCATGGTCATCGATGTCAAGGACGAGATCGGCGATATTACCTATCGGTCCAAAGCTCCCTACGTCGATGAAGTCGGGGCCAATAGCCGCCCACGCGCCACGGATATAGATGGCCTTGTCAAGACGCTAACAGAACGAGAGGTCTACAAGATAGCTCGCGTGACCGTCTTCAAGGATCCCCGCGCCGCCGAGGGGCGCCCAGCGTGGGCCCTGAAAACAGCCAGCGGCAACCTCTGGCGCGATCGCACCGGAGCAGCCTGGCTGGACCCTTACAATCCTGAAGTCTGGGATTATGTCATCGGGATCGCCAAAGAGGCCATCGCCAAAGGGTTTGATGAGGTGCAGTGGGATTATGTGCGCTTCCCATCCGACGGCGATATCAGCGCCCTCGTCTATCCTGCCAGGGAGGCAGGCGATACGCGGACAAGGGTTGAGGTGGTCAAAGCCTTCCTAAGCTATGCCAAGAAGGAACTTGAGCCGCTAGGGGTGCCGATCTCGGCCGATCTGTTTGGTCTGGTAACGTCCGCAGACGACGACCTAGGCATCGGCCAGACTCTGGAACTGGTGAGCGAGGTAGACTAGATCTCGCCCATGACCTATCCTTCGCACTATGCACCGGGAAGCTATGGGTATGACAATCCTAACGCTGCCCCCTACGGAGTACTGAACCACGCTATGAAGGATGCCATTCGCCGGTTGGGCGAGGACAAGGTCTCCGTCCTTCGTCCTTGGCTGCAGGATTTTGATCTCGGAGCCCCGGTCTATGGGGCTAAGGAACTGCGCGATCAGATCCAGGCCTGCGAGGACAACGGCGTCGAGGAGTGGCTCCTCTGGAGTGCCACCAACACCTACACCGAAGCAGCTTTGCGTCAGCAATAACCGTACTGAGGCCACTCCATGGACGTTACTTGACGTTGTATGGAGTGGCCTTGCACGTTTGGCACCAGTCCATGCATATGGTAGAGGAAGGGTCGATTACGAGCCACCAAGCCACCACGCTCCCAAGGCGCCAAGTAGGTAGGGGAGTCCACAAGAACACAAGTCCACGAGCCCACAAGGGAGGGGATCTCTTAGGGTCGCCTGCAGGCGACCCGCGGGCGGGCCGTCAGACCCGCCCCTACAGACTCCCTGCTGTCACCCGCAAGATAGTGGGATAAGAGATTGATTAGGTGTGGGGGCCGGTAGACCATCGCAGCATGGCTGCGAGGCTACGCCGGCCCGTGGAGGGGCACAACGTGCCCCGGCTTTCATACTCCATGACGCCGCCGAGGCGTCATGGATAGAACTGGTGTCTGCCCTCTGGTGTCTACAAATCGTGAGGAGTTGCACCGATGCGGATTTTGAGCCTAGAAGAAGCCCAACTCGACCTAACCGTCTACGCCGAGCTTTACAACGCGATCTTCAGTGACTACTACATCCCCCTCACCATCGTCCCCCAGCGCCTGGCCAGGCAGTTGGCCAGTGGGACGCTCTCGGCGTATTACTCTCTGGTGGCAGCGGTCGATGATCGCCCCGTAGCCCTAATCTTGGCAGGCCTTGAACCGATCGGTGATCAGCTGTCCATCCAGGCGCTGGGTGTGATCCCAGAACTGCGGCGCCACGGGATCGGACGTGCCATGGTGCAGGAGCTGGGGCAGCGCGCGGCGAGGGCCGGATTGACAAGCCTCTCGCTGATGGCGATGCGGACCAATCGACGGGCGCTGACCTTCTACCAACAGATGGGATTTCGCTCGGTGGGCTTGCGAGAGTGCTACCTGCTGCCACTACCGGCACGACTGCCTAAGGGTAGCCTGCGTCTTAGGATCACCAGAATCCCATCGAGTCTGTGGGAGAGCCATGAGTTCTCCGAGACCGGCGCCCCCCCGCCCCTGCTCGTGATGGTAGCCTACTCTGGCTCTCACAATGTCGGGCATCTGGTGATGAGCGGGGAAGAGACGCTGTCCATCGAGTCGCTCTACGTTCAGCCAGCCTGGCGGCGTCGTCCAGTGGGTGTATCATTGTTAAGAGCGGCTCTCGCTGCCAGCCCTTTGGCGCAGAAGGTACGGGTCAACTATCTCCCGTACCGCGCCAAAGAGATGCGCAGGTTCCTGCGCCGCCTCGGCTTCGGCTGCTTTTGTCGTCTTGAGGAGATGGTTGCTCCCATAGGTCGACTATCGGCAGGAAACCAGGGCCCCACTGTGGAAGAAGATGGTCAGAAGCAGATTGGCTGCTGACTTGATATCGAGGGGGCAATAAGATGGACCCACGCCTAACTATGCTCAAGGAGCTTACCGATGCACCAGGGCTGCCAGGCTATGAACACGAGGTGCAAAAGATCGTTCGTCGCTACCTAGCGCCATATGCTGAGCTTGAGACTGACAACCTTGGCAGCATCATCGGTAAGAAGGCTGGAAGCTCGGAACGCCCAAAGATCATGATTGCCGGCCACATGGATGAGATCGGCTTCATCGTCACCCAGGTGACCAAAGAGGGGTTCATCAAGTTTATCCCCTTGGGCGGCTGGTGGGAGCAGGTGATGCTGGCCCAGCGCGTGGTGGTCAAGACCGCCAAGGGCGACGTCATTGGCGTGATCGGCTCGAAGCCTCCCCATCTTCTGTCGGCCGACGAGCGCTCCAAGGTCGTGCAGAAGAAGGATATGTTCATCGATATCGGCGCCAAGGATAAGGAACAGGCTGAGAAGGAGTTCGGCGTCCGCCTCGGCGACCCGATTATCCCGGTCAGCGAGTTTACCCAGATGAGCAACGACAAGCTGATCATGGCCAAAGCGTTGGACTGTCGGGCCGGCGTTGGCATTTTCATTGATGTGATCAAGGAACTGACACAGATCGACCATCCCAATACCGTTTACGGCGTTGGGACCGTCCAAGAAGAGGTAGGCCTGCGTGGCGCTGGTACCAGCGCTGCCGTTGTCAAGCCGGATATCTGCTTTGCCCTCGACGTTGGTATTGCCGGCGATATGCCCGGAGTGGGTGAGAACCTCTCCGCCGAGAAGCTGGGCAACGGACCGACGATCATGCTCTATGACGTCAGCATGGTCCCGCACCTCAAGCTACGTAACTTCGTCGTCGATACCGCCACAGAACTGGGCATTCCTCACCAGTTCAATGCGCTCTTGGGCGGCGGCTATGACTCCGGCAAGGTCCATACCTACGACCGCGGCGTGCCCAGCCTGGTGATCGCGCTTCCGACCCGCTATATCCACAGCCATACTGGTATCATTCATATGGACGACTACACCAACACAGTGAGGTTGCTCGTTGAGCTAATCAAGCGCTTGGATGAGAAAACGGTCAAGGAGCTGCTGGTTTAGTAAGCGCAGTACGGCTGAGTTCACTACATGTGAAGCACCGAGTTCCGTTGTGGCAGCACGGCCATCTCTCACCCACAGCGATTGGGGTAGATCGCGATAGGCTACGCACTGGCTTTTGGGGGCCAGGAGACCATCCACGGTCTCCTGGCCCTTGGCGTGTCAGTGCAGCTCCTCGCAGATCCTCTACGGAAAGAGTTGGCTTCCTACAGAAGGGACTGCCTAGTTGATGTCAAATACTAACCCTAACGATACCTTCTGATCTCGAGCGGCGATGATCTGCATTGGCCGAGACCATGCAGCCTTCGCCTAATCGCGTCAAGGAGAGAGCAAATAAGGGGAGAATGGCGTGAAAAAGCAGATCTCGATTCGTCAGTATCTCGTTGATACCCTGGGCACCATGGCGCTCGGGCTCTTTTCGTCGCTGATCGTCGGTCTAATCCTTGATCAGATCGGCAGCAAGCTGGGGCTGCCACTGCTCGTCGACCTGGGCAGGGTAGCGAAGCTGATGATGGGGCCTGCTATCGGGATCGCTGTGGCCGCCGGGCGCAAGGCCCATCCGCTGGTCGTCTACTCTTCGGCTGTAACCGGCGCTCTTGGTGCTGGAACCGTCTTTGCCCTAGCCAGCGGAGGATCTGGGATCCGTATCGGTGAACCCATGGGGGCTTTCATCGCCGCCTTGGTTGGGGTGGAGATCGGCAAGCTGGTCACCGGCAAGACCAAGGTCGATATCGTGGTGCTGCCCTCGACCGTGATCATCGTCGGCGGCCTGGTTGGTAAGTACGTAGCCCCGGTGGTCGCGCAGATGATGACCGCCATCGGTGAGATCATCAATACCGCCACCGTCATGAGCCCGATCCCCATGGGGATTATCGTCTCCACGGTCATGGGCATCGTCCTGACGCTGCCGATCAGCAGCGCTGCGCTGGCCATCGCCCTCGGACTCAAAGGCCTCGCCGCTGGTGCCGCCACCGTTGGCTGCTGCGCCCAGATGGTCGGCTTTGCCGTGGCCAGTTACCGCGAGAACAAGATGGGTGGTTTGGTTGCCCAAGGCATCGGGACCTCCATGCTGCAGATGCCCAATATCATCCGCAACCCCCTGATCTGGATCCCGGCGACTCTGGCCAGTGCCATCATCGGACCCTTAGCCACCACCATCCTACCCATGTCCAATATCCCCGAAGGGGCTGGCATGGGGACCAGTGGTCTCGTCGGTCAGTTTGGTACCATCGCTGCCATGAGTGCATCCGAGCCCATGGGCTCGATCCTGTTCAAGATCGTTCTGCTCCACGTCGTGCTCCCCGCTACCCTGACCTTGGCCATCTCAGAATGGATGCGCAGGAAGGGCTATATCAAGCCGGGCGATATGAAACTGGACCTATAGGGACTTGCGGTCATCAAGCAAAGGAGCCTGGGGACTGCCAAGCTCCTTTCTGAGCGCACGCGCTCAAGGCCTCGCCTGCGATACACCCCTGTTGCCCCACCCCGCTCGCTTTGATATCCGCAGGCCATGGCGTGTAAGGTGATCAAGGCATCGGAGACGGTAGCAAGGCGCGTCCCTAGGCTGCACCCGGTAACAAGAGGCGAGTTGACTGAACATCTCGCTAGATAAGCAGAATGACGGCCCGGATAGGCCGTCCTTCTGCTTATCGTGGTGGTGACCACCGATCCGAATGTTTCTTCCTCACGTCAGAGGGCGCAATCGCCATGCCGTCCAGCCAATGTCGGATGGTCAGTAGCGGATGCAACACGAGCATCCGCGGACCGGAGTAGCGCATGACCTTCCGGATCTGCGCCCGCATCGCTGGCGCGTAGCAGTGAACTTGGCAGAGCAGGCAGGTGGGCTTCTGCGCTTGGAAGGGGCAACTGGCAAGGCGGTGCTCAACGTAATCAATCAGCTGCACACATTCCGCACAGAGCTCTCTGGCTCGATGGCGCCCTCGGCAGTGGATGTCGATCATCAAGTTCACTGTCAGCCGTTTGCGTGCTAAGCGTTTGTCCATCTACCACACCTCATTGTCCTCGTGTCATCGGATCATCCCAGTCTGCAACAGTTTCCATCCAAGTCTATTATATACACTAACGTGCGACGAAGCACCAGCAGCGTACCCGTAGAGCGGCAATGACCTGGCCGCGTCAGCCTCCTCGCCTAGGCGGACAGGATGGGTGTGTAGAACTGCTATGGCCATGCCTAGGCCGAACAGAAGCGTGACTGAACGAGTGCCATGTCCAGCTGCTTCTCACCTCTACGTCACCTCGGTGGTGAACGTTACGGTAGTCTGCGGACCTGCGTCCTTCACAGGCCACCCACGTCATGCGTGTTTGGTCACCGTAGAACTCTGCACGACAATCCCTCAAGAGGGGCGCAGAATGTGCAGCATACACCACCCAGCAGCGTAGAAGCAGTGTGACCTGCCGGTCACACTGCTTCTATGCTTATCCAAGAGTCGCCTAAGCAACCAGCTGGTGGTGGTCCAGAAGGATGATCAAGTGCTGATCTTGTTTTACCACGCCGACTATGAACCGCGAACCCACGTCGCTGATCAGGGCTGGCGCAGGCTCGACCTCCTCACTCGTCACTGCGGTCACCTTGGTGACCGCATCGACGATCATGCCGACCTTGCCCTGGGAAGACTGCAGAATGATGACCCGAGTATCATCGTCCGCTCCGATCGGGGTCATCCCTAGCTTGGCGCGGAGACTGATCACAGGGATCACCTCACCCCTCAGGCTAACCACCCCTTCCACATGGGCAGGGGTCCGCGGTAGGTGTGTAATCGGTTGCAGGCGTTCGATGATGTTGACATGCTCGATGGCAATGGCAAACTCCTCTTCGCCCAAGCGGAACGCTACCCATTTGCCTGCCGAACTGTTCTCTGGCATTGTTGTCACTCCTACTGCTAATGATTGGTGTCCACGATGCGTCCAGCTGTGTCGGTCAGGCAGCTGCCAATCGCCGTGCTATCAAAGATTGCCTTGAACCAGGTCAGATGCTGAAAGGCCTTGAGGCTGATATTGCTCCCTTCGGCAGGCTGATCCGAGATCGCGGGTCTGCGGTGCTGCAAGCGTCTCGCCGCTTTGCGTATCTTTGGGTCTAGAACCTGAACTGTGCCAGAGCCGTACCGATCTCGGCAACACCTTGCTTGAGTTTCTGTGCCAGCTCCTTCAGTGTATTGGCCGTGGCGGATTGTTGCTCAGCGGTGGCGGCGACCTCTTCCACCCCGGCTGCTGATTGCTGTGCTCCAGCAGAGATCGCTTGGATGGCGCTAACCACCTCATCGGCTGAGGCAGCCATCTCCTCGGCAATGGCGGCTTCTTCCTGGATCTGTTCCGCGATCTTCTCCACAGCCTGTGCCACCGCAGCAAAAGCGCGGCCTGTCTCATCCACCGCCTTCGCCTGGGCTGCAACCGCGTTGCCCGCTGCTCCCATGTCTTTAACCCCATCTTGCACGGCACTCTGGATCTCACTGACGATGGTGGTGATCTTCATCGCTTCCTGGCTGGACTGCTCAGCGAGCTTGCGCACCTCTTCGGCAACCACGGTAAATCCGCGTCCGGCCTCCCCAGCACGGGCGGCCTCAATGGCGGCATTCAGCGCCAGCAGGTTAGTCTGGTTGGCTAGATTGCGGATGACATCGACGATAGCCACGACCTGCCCGGAGCTTGTGGCGATCCTATCGATGGCTTGGCCGACCGCATCGGTGGCTGCATAGTTGTCCTTCATCTTTGTCTGTTGAACTTCTACAGCCCTTCTGCCGTCTTGGGCAGCTGATCGCGCCTCCTCCGTAGAGGATGCCGCGATCTGACTGGCTTCAGCCACTTGCGCGACGGCCTTGTTTAGCTGGTCAAGGATCTCTGCCCCGCGCGTTGCCTGTTCGGCGTTATCGGATGCGGCAGTAGCCAGTTGATCCATGGTGGCGGCCACTTGGCTGCTGCTCTCAAAGGATTCATTGGCTGCTTCGGCCAGATGATCTGAAGCGCTTGAGACGCGCTGGGTGACGGCAGTCAGTTGTGTCGCCATGCCCGCGAGCTTGTCGGCCATGTTGTTGAAGTTGCCTGCCAGTAGCGCCAGTTCGTCTCTGCCTTGTACGTCCACTCGTTCGCTCAGATCTCCTTCAGCCATCTTGGCTGAAGCAGTGGCCATCCTGACCACGGGCTTAGAGATGGTCCGGCTGATAAACCAGGCGACCAACGCGGCTATTGCCAGCATGGCCAGGCTGATTAGGATCGACAGGTTGCGGAGACGGCTGACGGGGGCGGTGAACTCACTCTCATTGACGGAGACAGCCACCGACCACTTCGCCGCTGGAATTGGTGAGAAGAAGACGGTTTTGGCGACCCCGTCAAGGGTGTACGAGGCGCTGCCCGTAGTGCCTGATATCATCTTCTCAGCCGCAGCGCGCACATCTGCGGATGCCGACTTCGCCAGGCTCTCCTCGGGCTTCATCACCTTGCTCTTGTCCGGGTGGGTGACAAACATGCCGTCTTTTTGGGTGATAAATGCATATCCAGAGCCGACATGGACATGCTCCAGCAGACCATCGAGCTTGTTTAGCAGTACCGAGGCCCCCAGCACGCCGATGACCTTGCCCCCATCATCCTTCAGTGGTTGCGCTACGACGACGATTAGGTTGTTGGTGGTCTTCGAGACCATGGCATCGGTGATCATTGGCTGGCCGGTCTTGATGACCTCCTGGAAGTAATCGCGTTCGGCAAGATTGGTGGTCTGACCTGTGCTGGTATTGGTCTTGCCGGTCAGATCAGCGACCCAGAGCATCTCGTAGTCCTTACTATTGGACATAACCTGGTCCAGGTAGGTCTTGGCTCGCTGCCAATCCATGCTGCGCAGACGTTCAGCCAAGGAAAGGATGCGCATCTCATCCGCACGGGCCTGCAGCCAACCTTCGATCTCACGTGCCGAACCATCGGCCAAGGCGGTCGCCTCACTGTTCAGCGACCTATGTACCTCATTCCCGACCACGATGGAATTGGATACCGTAACGACAAGAAGTGCTACAACGAGCAGTAGGCATTGGAATATGGTTAGCTTCGCTCCGATTGTCCTCACGCGCTTTCCTCCCACTTTTTGTACTTACGCCATAATTCGACCCGTTTCGGCATTTTCCTCTCCCGCGCGAGTGGGAGTTCTAGACTTAATTTGATAATTGATACTATTGCCGGCATTCGTTCATGAAGCATCGTGTAGATTCTTAACTAAAGCAACAAGAAGAGAGGTGGTTGCATCAAGCGCAACCACCTGTTCCTTCGCTGGTGCCACGGACCAGTACTCAACTCAGTCTTGTACTCAATTGGTCCCCTCGTCGAGCTCAATCCCTGCCATCTTGATCAGATAGAGAGCATTTCTGGTGGTAGAGATCCCTCTCCTCAGCCGATAGTCAAAATGGATCTGATTGTTGGCGTAGGACTCGCGGAAGTGGTAGTTCTTGATCCTGCCGTTGCTCTCGCTCTCAAGATCCCCTAGTTCCAGGTCGTGGGTTGAGACTAGCCCAAACGCGCCGTCTCTTCGTAGTTGGTTAATCAGGGCCTTGGCACCTTGGTGGCGATCATACGAATTGGTGCCTTTGAAGATCTCATCCAGCAGAAAGCAGATTGGCCTATCTACCCGAGCAGCCTCGACGATCTGCTTGATGCGCAGGATCTCGGCATAGAAGGATGAGATGCTCTGCTCCAGGTTGTCACTGATACGCATGCAGGTCCACAGATCCATCGGTAAGCAGTGGAACTGCTCGGCGCATGCAGGAGCGCCGATGGCTGCCAGCACCAGATTGATTCCGACTGTGCGCAGGAAGGTGCTCTTTCCAGACATGTTGGATCCGGTGATCACGAAGATCTGGGCGGGTGCCCGCATCTCGAGATCGTTGACTACTCTGTCCTTGGTGATCAGTGGATGCCCCAGCTTGCGAGCAGACAGGCCGCTTGGGCTTTGGTGCAGCTCGTTCCGATCGTCCGCTATGTTCGGCATCGCCCATCCAGGATGATCAAAGCGGATATTGGCCAGGCTGCAGAGGGACTCGATCTCGGCAATGACGCTCAGCCAGGTCGCAAGCAGCCTTCCAGACTGGGCCTTCCAGTCTTCGAGAGCAATCATGCACTGGTAGTCCCAGAGGGTCAGTACGTTGATGGCAAAGAACAACGCGTTCTGGCGGTTGGAGATCCCCTCGACGACCTTGGCCAGTCGCTGGATCTGCTCACCGGCAGACCGTCCCGCGCCGTCCCGCAGGCTCGCTTGCCTTTTCCTGAGCCACTGGGAGCGAAAGCTCTGACCCTCAACCAACCTCAGCATCTGCGCATACGTTCGGAGACTCGCTTCGTAGCGGTGGACCGTCGCTAGGACCCGTGAACGCTTCTTGCCACCAAGCCACAGCAGCAGAAACTGAGCAGCTGCGAGCAGAGCCGGGACCTGCCCTGGAACGAAGCCGCCTGACAGACACAGTACGACCATCACAAGGGTGAGCACGGGCAGGACGCGCAGCCCCAGCCTGACTATGGGCCGCTGATAGGCGGGCTGCCTCTCCTTCGCCCATTGCAGGAGAGGCTCAGTGGGGTTCTGTTCTGCGGCCGACAAGATCCCTTCCGCCTCAAACCTCTGTCGCCAGGCAAGGCCATCTGCCATCTCCGCGACCGCATCCTGCCGCAGGATGATCTCCGCGCGATCTTTAAGCGGCTGCTTGAGCAACCGAGCCAAGGTCTCTCGCCCTAAGGGAGTCTGGGCCGAACTGATCCACTGAAAGACCGAGGCTCGACCGAAGAGATCGAGGTCTGAGGCGAAGGGATGGGCCTCATCCCGGAACTCTGCTCCCTGGTCAGGAGATTCGATCCACGTCCCCGTCAATCGCCCAATCCCTTTGCGGTTAAGTTCCGTCAAGAGTTCAGCATGCTTTAGTCGGCTATCGAGCTGCGCGTGCCGGAGCGCTAGATACACGAATACAGCGAGCGCGAGCGCCCCGACGGTGAGACCAACTGCCTCATTGACGGTTCGATAGAGATAGATCGATGACGCAGCCCCGAGGATGAACGTGACAAGACGGTAGTTACTTAAGCGGGCGCCAGCCCGCTTCTGCTTGACCTGAAGTCTATCATAAGCCGCTTGGCGGCGTTCATAGGTCTTCTGTGGTTCTCTCACGGTCCACCTCCAGGGAGCGCGCTGTACGCTGACTGCTCCCTTTAGCCACCATTTCTCCGTAATCTCAGCATTTCCCTCCAAGCCCGCCAACATGACGTTTGGGGACCGTTCTAATGAGCCTCTTCCAGCCAGTGGAGTGACGAGTGAAACGAACCAGAGCAGGACCTCGCCGGTTGTGGTTGGGTCTTGTTGCATGATCCCTTGGGCTCCGGCATAGAGACGGTTGTTCACCGCCAGCTTGCCCCTCTGCAGAACAGCTCTGAGGTGATGAGCTTGCTGTCTAACCATTGACATATCCTATGGGACTGGAATGGCACCCTGCTTGATGACCGTGAACTAACCCTTAGTGTGGTCAAGCGCATGCTGGAGCGGCGCGGGTCGGCGGTTGCGACTGTCTGCTGGTGACTACCTGGGAGATGACCAGAGCTGAGAGAAAAGCAGTGTGACCCAGCACACTGCTTTCCATGTACCTAAGACTTCGAGCTGCCCTATGCCATCAGTTGGTTCTGGTCCAGCAGGATGACTAGGCGCTCGTCCTGTTTGACCACGCCAACGATGTACTGTACGCTGACGTTACCGATCAAGGTGGGCGCTGGTTCGATCTCCTCGCTCACCACCTCGGTCACTTTGGTGACTGCGTCGACAATCAGGCCGACCTTGCCCTGGGCGGATTGCAGAATGATGATCCGGGTCTCATCATCCAACTCGCGCGGGGGCATCCCCAGTCGCTTGCGGAGGCTGATCACCGGGATCACCTCGCCTCGCAGATTGACGACTCCCTCGACATGGGTAGGGGTCTGCGGTAAGCGTGTAATGCGTTTCATTCGTTCAATGATACTGACATGCTCGATGGCGACAGCAAACTCCTCTTCGCCAAGGCGAAACGCCACCCATTTGCCCGTCTGATCGATCTCTGGCATGGTCGTCACTCCTCCTGTCATCAATAACACCCTCTGTATGTTGCCGAACTCAACCCCCAAACAACGACACAAATACCTCAACTAGGACAGGGTCGAACTGGCTTCCTGCGCACCGGCGGAGCTCCGCCAGCGCCTCATCATGCGCACGCGCCTTTCTATAGGGACGGTCATGGGTCATCACGTCGTAGGAGTCGATGATGGCGATGATCCTGGAGATGAGCGGGATCTGGTAACCCGCGAGGCTAAGCGGATAGCCACCGCCATCCCAACACTCGTGATGGGCGAGTACGGCCCTCGCTACAGGATCCATCTTGGGCGTCGACGATACGATGCGTTGACCGATCTCGCAATGGCTCTTCATGACCACCCACTCTTCCTGTGAGAGAGGGCCTGGTTTTCCTAAGGTATGATCGGGTATGCCGACCTTACCGATGTCGTGTAGGGCACCCAAAAGCAGCAGTTCGTCTGTCTCATAGGGTGTCAACTCCAGCTTCTCTGCCATCGCTGCCGCTAGTAACTGGATGCGGCTGGCGTGGGCTTCCGTCTCGTCGCTACGCTCGTGCAGCGTCTGGAGAAGAACGCGCACCAATGCGTGACGCGGACTGCGGGTATGCAGGAGTTTATGACGATACATCCGCTCCTCCGCCAGTCGGCAGATTTCCCGCAGATGGCTGGTCGACGAGGATTTCGTTGCGGCACCGACCGCGAAACCGATCGGCGGCTCGGACGGGGATGCAGCGGGATGAATGGCCCGTATCCGACGACAGAGCGCTTGGGCTGCCACCTCGTCACAGCCAGGCAGCACCACCGCAAACTCGTCATCACCATAGCGCGTAGCGTATTGCTCTCGCCCCCAGAGACCACGTAGAAGGTTTGCAGCGCGTGCCAGCAGGTGATCCCCGCATTCGAGACCATAGGTCTTGTTGATATGCCCCAGATCATTGATATCACAGACGATGATGCTGATCGGCAGCAGGCCTGCCTGCTCCAGTTGATGGAGCTTCTCATCAAAGAAGATGCGCTTGTGCAGACGAGTCAGCTGGTCATGGATGCCCAGATAACGTATCTCCCGTTCGGCAAGCTTCTTCTGGGTGATGTCCTCGGCGAGCCGAATGACGATTGGGTCTGCACCGGGGAGCAGGCGTGATACCATCAGCTTGGCCCAGATCAGCTGCCCATCGCGGCGGATGCCGCGCTTCTCGATTTGGTAGCTCTCTCGCTTGCCAGCGATGAGCTCCTGGTAGAGTTGGAGGTCATTGGTGCTATCTTCCGAACTAGTAAGATCAGCAAAGGTCAGTGAGCGCAGTTCGTCATGCGAGTAGCCAAGCAACTCTTCATAGGCGGGATTACTGTCGATGATGCGGCCATTGGCGTCTGTCAGACAGATACCGACGGCTACACAATCGAAGATGGTCTTAAACCGCAGCTCGCTCTGCTGCAGAGAGAGCTCAGCCTTCTTCCTTTCCAGCGCACCGCTGATCAGCTCAGCTGCAATCTGGATCAGGGGGAGATGCTCCTCGGTCAGATGAGTCTGATGATCGACTGCATCAAAGCCAATCAGGCCACGCAACGATCCGTCGATCGAGATCGGCACGATCAGCAGGGCGTGGACGCCCTGGGCCTCCAGAATCCGTTTTCTGGCCAGAGCATCCTTCCCGAGATCCGCTATCTTGGAGAGGAGGAGATGATCATGGCGCCGCACGCGGTCCAGCCACCAGCGAGCCTCAGCAGCAGGCGTATCCTGTAGGACAGCCCTCTGTGGCGCGATCCCTGGAGCACACCACTCGTAGGCGTTACTCATCCGCGTCTGATCGCTATTGAGCAGGAGGACGTAGCAGCGATCAACTCGCAGCGCCCTGCCCAGCTCCTGCAGCGCCCAATCGATCGTCGTGTCGATATGGTCCAGCTCGGTGTTCACGAACGCTGTGGCGATGGACGCAATCAGATGCTCGAATGCCTTGAGGGCGCAACCCTCGCTGATCAGTGGAGCGGAGATCAGAAGTTCGCGGTGCTGCTGCAAGCGCTTCGCCTCTTTCCCTTTTCTTGGGCACACGCGTGACGACTCCCTAAGGATGCCTGTAGGGAGTCATCACGTACCACGGGGTTAGGCATCTCTCAGATACACACGGACTAGAGCTTGAACTGCTTGAGAGCCGTACTGATCTCAGCAACACCCTGCTTGAGCTGCTGGGCCAACTCTTTGAGACCGTTAGCTGTGGCGGATTGCTGCTCGGAGGTGGCGGCGACCTCTTCGACGCCGGCCGCCGACTGCTGCGCTCCGGCTGAGATCGCTTGGATGGCCGTGACGACCTCGTCGGCGGAGGCGGCCATCTCCTCAGCGATGGCGGCCTCCTCCTGGATCTGTTCGGCGATCTTCTCTATGGCTTGTGCTACCACAGTAAACGCTCGCCCTGTGGCCTCAGCTGCCTTGGCTTGCGCCTCGACGGCGAGTCCGGCCGCCCCGATATCTTTGATCCCGTCTTGGACAGCGCTGTGGATCTCGCTGACGATGCTGGTGATCTTCTGCGCTTCCTGGTTTGATTGCTCCGCCAGCTTACGCACCTCTTCGGCGACCACTGTAAAGCCACGCCCCGCTTCGCCCGCACGGGCGGCCTCAATGGCGGCATTGAGCGCTAGGAGGTTCGTCTGATTGGCCAAATTCCGAATGACGTCGACGATCGCCACAACCTCTCCAGAACTCCCAGCGATCCTGTCGATGGCCCTGCTCACCGCTGCCGACGCGGCGTAGTTGTCCTTCATCTTCTCCTGCTGCAGATCCACGGCTCTCTTGCCATCCTGGGCGGCGGAACGCGCCGCCTCTGTCGAGGAGGCCGCGATCTGACTGGCCTCAGCTACCTGCGAGACCGCCTTATTTAGCTGCTCGAGGATCCCAGCGCCGCGTGTCGCCTGCTCGGCGTTCTCCGATGCAGCGCTGGCTAGCTGGTCCATGGTGGCTGCCACCTGGCTGCTGCTCTCAGAGGACTGATTGGCTGCATCAGCTAGACGTTCTGAGACCTGCCCGAGGCCCTGGGCGATGGCGGTTTGTTGTGTTGCCATGGCGGTGAGCTTGTCCGCCATGTTGTTGAAGCTGCGGGCTAGCAGCGCTATCTCGTCCTTTCCTTGCACAGGTACACGTTCGCGCAGATCACCGTCGGCCATCTTACCCGAGGCTGCGGCCATCCTGACCAGGGGCCTAGAGATCGTGCCGCTGATCAGCCAGGCGGCAAGCGCAGCGCCGGCGAGCATAGCTAGGCTGATCATGGCAGAGATGTTGCGCAGGCGGCTGACTGGAGCGGCAAACTCGCGATCATCCACGGAGACTGCTACCGACCATTTGGCCGTTGGAATAGGGGAGAAGTGGGCTGTCTTGGCGACACCGTCCAGGGTGAATGAAGCACTGCCAGCAGTGCCTGATGCCATCTTGTCTGCCGCCTTGCGCACATCGTCGGATGCTGATCTCGCTAGGCTCTCCTCCGGCTTCATCACCTTGCTCTTATCGGGGTGAGTGACGTACATGGCATCCTTCTGGGTAAGAAACGCATAGCCAGAGCCGACATGTACCTGTTTCAGCAGATCATCGAGTTTGCTGAGCAGAACCGAGGCCCCCAAGACGCCGATCACTTTGCCTCCATCATCTTTCAGCGGTTGAGCCACCACAACGATGAGGTTCTTGGAAGCATTGGAGACCATGGCATCGCTGACTATGGGTTGGCCAGTCTTGAGCACTTCTTTGAAGTAGTCACGCTCGGCCACACTGGTCACTTGACCAGCCGTAGTATTGGTATTGCCAGCTGGGTCAGCCACCCAGAGCATCTCGTAATCCTTGCTATTGGCCATGACCTGGTCGAGGTAAGTCTTGGCCCGTTGCCAGTCCATACTGCGGAGGCGCTCGGCCAGCGAGAGGATGCGCGTCTCATCCATACGCGCTTGCAGCCAGCCATCGATCTCCCGTGCCGCCCCACTGGCCAAGGCGGTCGCCTCATTGTCGAGGGCCTTCCGCACCTCATTGCCGACCACCATCGAGTTCGCTACCGTGACGACGACTAGGGCTACAGCGAGTAGCAGACATTGGATTGCGGTCAGCTTTGCTCCGATTGTTTTCACTGTGGCGCATCCCCCTTAGTCTTGGTATTAGTGACATCAGTGTACAAGAGTATCCAAAGCCCTCTGTGGCGAAGTGGGGTCTTCTGATGAGCGTTGGGATGAGCTTATGCCCCACCCTCACCCCATCACGACGGGATACCTACGGTCGAAACTCCCCACCAACTCCTTTGACATCTCTCTAAGGGAGTCGAGTGTCTACTTCCTCAGGCGCCCTAGTAGACTTGCTGGAGCGGCGTATAGGGCCTTGGCCATCAGATGCTCTCCGTGAGATGATCTGTGTCCACGCCATCGTCGCATATATGCCCCAAATCCTGGAACGGGCGGCCTATCTCTAACCTCCTCCCATACCTAGATCACCCCACGCATCTGATCAGGTCCTAGAGAGTCTCGCTGTCGATCGTCCGTCTGTTCTAGACGAGGACAGTAGTTTACAGCACGCAATAGGTGTCAGATTTATGGGTATATTGTCAAATGTATTATACCAGTGTCATTCTCAGTTGCTCAGTCCGCCACTCGTACTAGGTCTAAGCCTGATTGCGACTGCTAAGCTTAGCCCAATCGTCCTAGTCCGACAAGAATCACCACACGCCACAGCTCCTATGAGCTGTGGCGTGTGGCTTACTCGCGAATATTTGATCTTTCCTTGACGGCTTGTACGGCAGCCTCCGTTCGATCTCTCGCATCCATTTTTCTCAGAATGCTCGAGACATGGGTCTTGACGGTACTCTCACTACATCCCAGCATTTGGGCGATCTGTTTGTTGCTCTGGCCGCGGCTGATCAGCTCGACAATCGCCTGCTCCCGAGGGCTGAGGGGAAATCTAGGGATATCAAGATGGGCATCACTGGGTGCTGGCTCATCGGATCGTTCGCCAACTGCGATCGGACGCGCTGTACCATGAAGCAGGTCGTGGGTCATTATGGCAGCGGCTGCATGTTCACAGAAGCGAGATAGGGATGTGAGCCCTGGCTCTTCCAGAGCCGCCCTTGGTAGATCGAGATAACCGTAGATCTGGCTCATGATCTGCAGTGGGTGCTCATCCAACTCGGTACCTGACCGGGGAAGATGCGGTTCGCGGACGAGCGCAGGCATGCCCCAAAGGGCTGTAGCTAGATCCGAGATGGCGCTAATTAACTGCTTTCGTTCCATGCGTACCGTTCCTAGGTGGATGAGCTCCGAGTAGGCGTTGCTTGCTCGCCGTTCCATCGTGAAGCGGTTCTCATATGACAGCATCTCAAGTACCAGCGTGATGGTGCGGCGTAGTATCTCCAGGAGCCTGATGATAACCGAGTCGGTTTCTGTTTGCATGGACCGGCCGTAGACGAATAACACGGCCTTTGTCACCTCACCGCACGTAAGCGGACAGCAGACGGCTCGATACCGTCGCAAGAGCTCGGCGGTCGCAAGGGGTATGCCTGGATCCTCGATCGGACTGGAGAGCGCTCTGATCCAGCCCTGTTCCACGCTTCTTCCCCACAGACCGGCAAGCTGTATGACCTCCATCGGCTCCTCAGGAAGGCTCCCTCTCACTACCAGCCTGTAAGCAGATCGACCGCAGACCTCACGGATAACCGCGGCCTCCACTCCAGGGAGGCCAAGCACTGTGTCGGCGATTCTCTCAAATAGTTCTCTGGTGTTAGCGGCCTCTCTGATCGGCGACAGTCTTCCACTCAGTCCCTCAAAATGGTGGCAGTGCTCAGCCATCTGCCTATCGGCCATGCGTTCCTCGACTATCCTTGCGATCATGATCAGTTGCTGGTACTTGGCCCGCAGCTCATCTGGGGATAACGCTGGCGGTATGCGGCCGCAGCTCGGGCACGCCGATTGCTTCTGCTCCAACGCATGGCCATCGCAGAAGCGCCCAGATATGAGGTATAGCTGGGGAGCCCGAGAGCTAATCACTACCGCCAGGTGGCGATGCGCTACCTGGCTGACGATCTCGCGGTATCCCGCCCAGCGGCCCTGCTCCGGATCATCCCAGTACCGTGGATGACTGACGCAGTCTATACAGGCACCAGTGCTGATCCGCCACAAGTTGCCACCGTCATCCAGCAAGAAGAGGGAGAGCCCGAAGGTGTTGGCTAAGCTATCCCACAGCAACTGCGCTACGGGATCGACAGAATGTCGAATCAGGTCGCTCCCAAACTCTCGAGGGCCGCTGGGTGTATCACTCATGTGCTGCTGCACACGGGGCGTCTTCTGTTTCATCTCCTCGCATCACTCTCCTGCCTCCTCAAGCAAGTTGCCACACATCAGATCAGCAAACAACGCCACCAACTCCGGATTGATCGGCGGCCCGAGAAGAGCGTCTTAGCTCACGTAAGCCCTTAGTACTACCCATCACCCGTCGGCAGGGTCGCGTGCTGGTCATGGCGTCGTAAGCATCCACCACTGAGACAATACGTGCCGACAAGGGGATCTGTTCACCCCTTAGTCCCCGAGGATAGCCGCTACCATCCCAACGCTCGTGGTGGGATGGTAGCGGCCATGTCATCACCCTGTCCAGAGATGATCGCGATACGATAGCCCACCCTGGGTGCATCCTGACACTTGCCACTCGGCATCCGCTAGCGCTTATGGCTTGGTCAGTGTCTCAATGGGAATAGCTGCTTTACCGATGTCGTGCGCGGCTGCGGCTTGAGCCAGAGTCTCCAGTTGGGGTTCATCAAGTCCCACTGCCTTGCCTAGCGTGTACGCCAGTTCGCGATACCCTGATATGTGCCTCTCGGGTGCTTAGTTGAACATGATCTTCGGTGCACGATAGTTCGTTTCTGTACCTACAACCGCTGGTTCTCCTTTGCCCATAATACTCCAAGAAAGCGCCTAGGTCGACAGACAAAAGAAGCCAGGGCTCCCTGGATCTTGTATACAGTCCTATGGGAACCTACCGCCTGGAGTGTGCCACGGCCTTCAGACCTTGCTTCCCCCATCTCGTCCAGGGAGACGGCGATCTCTTCAGTGGAGGCGGTCTGCTCTTCGGTGGTGCTACTCAGGGTTTGTGAAGAGGCTACGACCTCGAGTGCGACCTTCTCGACCCCCTGCACCGCGCTAACCATGTGCTCACTGCCCTGCGCCAACTCCTCGGTGGAGCGCGATACCTTACAGATCTGCTGCGGCACCGAGCTGCATCGTCTTGCTGCCATCCTCAGCTAGGCGCTCATTGGCCTGCGTCGCCTCGGAAGCCCTACTGGTGTCATGTGGGATCTGGGTGATCAACACAGTGTGACGTTTGGGGACGGTTCTAGTTATTCACTTTGGTCCGGTTGAACCATTGCCAGCAGCGGAGTGGCGACCGAGGGGGACCAGAGCAGGACCTAGCTAGTTGCGGCTAGTCCTGGTACATGGTCCTTTGGGTCCCGCATGAAAACGGTTGTTGACCGCCAGCCTACCCCTCCGTAGAATAGCTCTGAGGTGATGAGCTTGCTGTCAAACTATCAACATGTCCTATGGGACTGGAATGGCACCCTGCTTGATGACCGTGAACTAGCCCTGAGTGTGGTCAACCACATGCTCGAGAGGCGCGGGCAGGGACCAATCAGCCAGGATACATACCTGTCACTCTTTGATCATCCAGTGATGGACTTCTATCAGGCTATCGGTTTGAGGCCAGAGGTCATGCCGATCGCGGAGGTTGCCCATGAGTTCCAGTCGGGCTACGCGGCAGGAAGCTGTACCTGCCAGCTGCAGCCGGGGGCTACACCTGCTCTGCACCGTCCGTGGCCGCCTGCGCGAGGAGATGCAGAAGGCCACCAACCTGTTAACTGTTGGGGATTGGGTCGGCATGCTGTGCTGGACGGGACTACTGACGAAGGGGTGATCGAGGAGAGCAGCCCGAGGGTCACCAAGTTCTCCCGCCGTCACCCCGGCCCTGGAGTGGCGGCCTCGGTGGGGTCGCCATTTCAGGACCGACTACTGACCTTCGCCGAAATCGGTAATGGTTGGCTTGAAGACCACTTGCACCTGGGCGCGTGTGAAGAGGGCATCCCAGTCAGCCTTGGCTAGATTGGCACGGTCGGTCTGTTGGGCATATTTCGCCAAGTTGAGCGCGTCGATCCGAATCTCCTCTTGCAGCATCTTCACCAGCGTAGCTGCACGGGCTTCCATATGCGCCTTGAGCTTCTCTACCAACATATCAAAGGTCTTCCGATCGCTCCTTAGACCATCACCATGCACCTTGTCAACGATCGTTCCCTTAAGCGAGATTTCGACTCGGAACGACCACTCACCGTCACCGCTCTTGGTAGCCCTTACCCGGCGCTGACCGGTCCCTTGGAACGAGGCGATCCCTACTCCGTTCTTCGTCGGATAGGGAAAGGTGAAGATGCCACTGACCCCCTGATCGCGGAGCAGGGTGAGCAGGGCGGCGTCATCGCCAGTAAAGACCGAGCGCATCTGATCCCCGACGAAGACGGCGACCCCCTCCAGCTCAGGCCTTCCTTGGTCATTGAGGACCAGGTACGGGACCATGGCTCGACGGTGGGTCGTGGTCAGATCATAGATGAACTCATGCAGACTTGCCCGTGGTAAGGGAACAGTAGCCGGAGCCTTAAGCAGCAGCTCGCGCAGATAACCGCCCATATCGGACTGCTGATCATGATCCCCGAGGAGGAGTTGGTGGGCAGAGCCCTGACAAACGGCGATGCTGATGGTATTTGCGATCTGCGGGATGCGGATTACGGGGTCGATCTCAATCGATACTCCTCGGCGTGCGAACTCCTCGCTGAGGATGATGGCCTGAAGCTGACCAAACATGATTCGGGTAGGGGACTCACGCTGCCGCTGCTCGCGGGTCTGGCCAGCGGTCTGGCCCATGCCCGCTATGGTCACAGTGGGCGTGGTACGCCCCTTGGCGTTGTTTAGGACCAGTGTGGTGAAAGTGACCTGATTACCCGTTTGATCGATAGCCAGTGCCACGGCGATGCTGCGGTCCTCAATCGGCACCGCATCTCGGCAGCCTATGGTGCTCGTCGTGATGCTGGCGATCATCAGTAAGAGGATCATGACCCTTCTTATCCCATCAGTTCGCATCGTGGACCCACTTCCTTACTAGACTGGTCAAGAGCAGCAGCGGTGGTATGACCACAGTGGCCGCGATCCCAAGCCACGTAACCAACTGCCCCAAAACGGCGCTGGTCACAGCGACGTTAGTCGGCCAGAGGGCCGCGATCGCCAGAGGTGCGGCCAGCAGCCAGGTGATCGCCCTGTGTCGATGCCGCCCAAACATCTGGGCAAGCGTATCAGTCGTGACGAAATAGTAGTTCATATTGATGCGAAAAGCGAGCGCTGTATAGAGCAGGATGGTGATCAGGTCCAGACGCTCAATCACGGGCAGACGAGTCAGGCGCGTCAAGGTTATCGTCGGATCGGTATAGAGTAGGATCATGTCTAGCCCTAACACCAACTGTCCGATCAGGACAATAGTCGTGTAGCTCAAAATGACGAGGGCGATGGCGGCAAGGGTACGTGTAGCCACTTTGGTTTGATCATCCACTCGCCAGTGTAGGAAGAGCAGGCTCTCGAAGCCCAGGTAGGATGGGAGGGTCATAAAGATTCCAGCCATTGCGGTCTGAACGTCGATCTGCCAAATGGGTAGAAGGTTGGTTAGGTCGGCCTCCTTTAGCGCTGGGAGCCAGAGCAGGGGCATCGGCGCAAGCAACCAGAAGAGCAGCTCGTTGAGACGGGCTACTCCCTGAGCACCATAGTGAACGGCATAAGCCATGCAGAGTACAAACGGCACGATAATCATGGAAATCGGTGTACTCTGAAACAGAATACGCTGGATCTTCTCGGCAAAGGACCGTGCGACCGCGGCCGTTGCCGTTGTACTGTAGAGCAGGAAGGCGATCAGCGGTATCCACCCGAATACTGGACCCCATAGCTCCACCGCTAAGCTATGGAGATCCTGCCTGGGGTGTCGTCGCACCAGCAGCAGAATGAGCCCTGCTCCTAAGAGTGGGAAAAGGCCAGCCAACGCTGTGACCAACCAGCCGCTGGTGGAGGCGATCTCGACCACCTGACGGGGAAGACTGGTAATCCCGACCCCGACCATCGAACCAAAGACCACCAGCGCCATTTGCTTACTGCTGATCGGCCGCGAGAGACCTTTGCTCATCGTCTACGATCTCCTTGTCGCCTACGTTGTTCCGAACTGGGCATGGTCAGCGGCCTCCTGCGCATCATCCATAGCGGCACACGAAAGACGGTGTCTTTCAGGTCGGCGAAACGAGTGGGGCTGAAGGGAGCAAAATACGGTACCCCCATGCTATCCATGTTGGCGAGGTGGACCAAGAGAGCGATCACCCCGAGCGCCATGCCGAAGGTGCCGAGTAGCGCCGCCACCAGCATCAGAGCTAGGCGTACGATCCGCTGCGATTGGGCCATGGAATACGAGGGGGTGGCGAAGGTACTGATCGTGGTGACAACTGCGACGACCAGCATGGCAGGAGAGACAAGGCCGGTGCGGATGCTGGCGTCACCTAAGACGATGCCACCGACCACGCCAACGGTCTGCCCCAGCGGGTCCGGGAGCCTTAGCCCCATCTCACGCAAAAGGTCGATCACCAGTTCAAAAAGCAGAGCCTCAAAGATTGGCAATAGCGGAACACCAGAACGAGCTTGGGCGATGGATGAAGCGATCTTCAGCGGCAGTAGTTCAGGATTGTAAGTAATGAGAGCGACATACATGCCGGGTAGGGTAATGGAGACAATGAAGGCGATGAGACGCAGGGAGCGGTACATATTCCCAAGTAGAAAGCGCTCGCTGTAATCTTCCACTGCCTGATAGAAGGAGACAAAAGTCGAGGGCAGGATAAGAGTAAAGGGGGTCCCAGACACGACGATGGCACACTTTCCTTCCAGCAGGGCAGCGGCGGCGCGGGTCGGGGACTCGGTCCCCAGCGTCTGGGGGAAGGGGCTGTAAGGGTGACTCTCGATAAGCTGCTCGATGAAGCCACTGCCAAGGATGGCGTCAATCCGGATGCCCTCGATCTTGGTGGTGATCGCTTGTAGAACCTGTGGGTCACAGAGATCCTCGATATAGACGAGGGCCACTCTGGTGCGACTGCGCTCGCCGATGAAGAACTCCCGAACACGTAGGCGCGGATCGGGTAGCGAGCGCCTGATCAGGCTAAGATTCGTATCGGCATCTTCGTTGAATGCTAGGCGGCTGCCGCGAGTGGTGCGCTCTAGAGGGGATTCGGAGAGCGAGCGCTGGCTGATTCCGGCTACGGCCAGAACCAAGGCGGTACGCGTACCCTCTTGGAGCAACACGGCATGCCCCGTAAGGAGCAGGCGGACCAGCGCCAAGATCTGCTGTTCTATCTTTTGGCAGCCCATGGGGATATTCAAATCTGTGACCGGGTCGTCCAGTGACCCCGAGCTTAGAAAAGCCAGTAGATCACGTCTGATGGCCTTTTCATCGACCATGGTCTTAATATACAGGAGTGTGACCGGCTCAGACCCCCCATCGCGCATCGTATGGACGATGAGATCCGGCGGATTGCCTAGCGCCGCAGTGATACGATCCACGTCACTCGTGGTGTGACCGGAGAGAACTCCAGTTTTGGCTAGCTCCTGCTTCGGCTTTGGCCGACGCCAAAACGCCACGGATCATCACCCCTAACAGATAGCAATATGGTAGTCAGATCCTATTATCCCCCAGAGACATGGCTACAATCGTAGTGATTTGCGAGGGCGGTCCTAAACTGAAGGATCGCCACCATGACTGTTGAACCCGTATCCAAGACTTGACAGGGTAGCCCATGAGGTGGTAACGTATGCAGGTAATCATTGATGGAGGTGATGTTCACATGACAAATACATCGCGTGTGTTTACCATGTACATCGCCTTGCCACTGAGCGTAAGAACCCTCGTCTAGCTTTGTACAGATTCAAAGCGACCGTGGGGCGTGGCAAAGGCGCCCCCACGGTCGCTTAGTGTGTACAGAGAAAGGAAAGGGATCATATTGAACTATACGGGTATCGTCCTACGGGCGCAGAGTTACCTTTACCATGTCTGGTCGGAACAACTGGGGCGCGATCTGCTCTGCACTGTGCGCGGTCGTCTGCGTAAGGAGATGCAGAAGACCATCAACCTGCTCGCCGTCGGCGATCGTGTCTGCATCACTGTGCTCGATCAGGCCGCCGAGGAAGGGGTCATCGAGGAGATCTACCCCAGGGTCACTAAGCTCTCCCGCCGCCACCCCGGTCCTGGGATCGCCAAGGAACAGATCTTAGCGGCCAATGTGGATCTGGCGATCATCGTCATGGCCTGTCACAAGCCTGACTATAACCCCAACCGCCTCGACCGTCACCTGATCGCGGCTCTGCAAGGCGGATTGAGGCCGATCATCTGTCTGAGCAAGTGCGACCTGCCCGAAGCTGGCGAGGCTCGCCAGGCTTTGGACCGCTATACCCAGCTCGGCTACACCGTCGTCCATACCAGCACCGTGACCGGTGCTGGGCTTGACGAACTGCGTGAGATTCTGACTGGCAAGATCTCTGCCCTGGTCGGCTCGTCAGGGGTGGGCAAATCCAGCCTGATCAATGCCATCGACCCCAGTCTGCAACTGCGAACCCAGGTGATCCGCGAGCGCTTCTACAAGGGCCGCCACACCACCACTGCTGCGGAGCTCCTACGTCTATCCTGTGGAGCACTGGTCGTCGACACACCGGGTATGAGGGAGTTTGGCCTGTGGGAGAGTAAGCAAAGTGATCTTGCTGAGCACTTCGAGGAGTTCGCCGACTATGCCGGGGGCTGCCGCTATCACAACTGCACCCACACCCACGAACCCGGCTGCGCGGTGAAACACGCCGTCGAGCTGGGTGAGGTTGACGAAGCGCGCTACCACAACTACCTCAAGTTACAGCGCACAGCTAAGGTGCGTTAGGTAAGGCAGATCTTAGCAGAGTTGTCGAACGTTCATCTAGGGTCACCCCCCGCCACCAGAGGTGGAACCCAGTAAGCGGGAACCACGTCGTAGGAGCAGCAGCCAAAGAGGGAGAGATACTATGGGAAAGCGCTGGTGCCTCTGCCTGCTGGTCCTCGTTCTTGCCCTGAGCGGGTGTGTCGCTGTTTGATTGTGTCCAAATCGCTGTCGGTAAGACACGGCTGCGCGACTATGCCGGCTACCCTAATCGTGTGTAGTGGCACAGCCATGTTGCGCTCATCTGGGGTAGTTTGGCAGGAATTCCGCGCTTTTGGATCGAAGCTTAGGGACAAGCTCAACTAGAATCTCGACGTAAGGGAGCGTGTCCATGCTCTATCGCACCTTAGGGAAAACCAATCTCGAAGTCAGCGTCATCGGCCTAGGAGCTGAACACCTGACGGACCAGTCGCTCGAAGCGACAATAGAGATCATCGATGCTGCGATGGCAACTGGCATCAACATCATTGACGTCTTCATGCCACAGCCTGCGGTACGAAACCACCTCGGGGCAGCGCTCAGGGGTCGGCGCGACCGCGTGATCCTTCAGGGGCATATTGGCACCGCCTGCGAGAATGGACAATATGAGCGGACCAGGGACCTGGCCAAGACAAAGGCGTATTTCGAGGACTACTTCCAGCGCCTCGGCACCGATTACATCGATATCGGGATGTTCCACTATGTGGACACCGATGGGGATTACGAGGCAGTCTTCGGCTCCGAGATCATCAAATACGCCCAGGAGCTGAAGCGGCAGGGGAAGATCCGTTGCATCGGCATGAGCTCACATGCGCCCCACGTGGCTCTGCGGGCGGTCGAGAGCGGGCTGATCGATGTCCTGATGTTCAGCATCAACCCAGCTTACGATCTGGGTGATGCGGCGACCGATGTCTATGCCCTCATGGAGTTCAAAGGGATCGACCAGGGTGTGCGGGGAATGGACACCACCAGAGCGAGGTTGTACGCCACCTGCGAGCGCCTTGGCGTGGGGATCACGGTGATGAAGGCACTGGGCGCAGGCAGGCTCCTAAACGCCGAGCAATCACCTTTCGGCCAGGCTCTGTCAGTTACCCAATGCTGCCACTACGCGCTGACCCGGCCTGGTGTCGCCAGTGTCCTTGTTGGCTGCCGCAACGCAGACGAGGTTCGCAAGGCCGCCAGCTACGTCAGCGCCAGTGCCGAGGAGAAGGACTACTCGCTGATCGCTCAGAACCCCAAGCACGCCATGTCCGGCCAGTGTGTCTACTGCAACCACTGCTTGCCTTGCCCCTCGAAGATTGATATCGCTGCCGTGCACAAGTTCCTCGATCTCGCCACCATCAGCAGCGAGCTTCCAGCTACCGTACGCGGACACTATGATCTGCTGGAAGCCAAGGCGACGGACTGCATCGAGTGTGGCAGCTGCGAGCCGAACTGCCCCTTTGGGGTGAAGATCATCGCGAATATGCGGCAGGCCCGTGAGGTTTTCCGATAGCAGGCAAACGAATAACACGGCATCCCCGACGAGGGATGCCGTGTTTGTGTTCCGCCGTGCTTGCCTAGGCAGCAGATTCGGTATCGAGGTGCCGTTCCTTGAGGTGCCTAAACTCGAGCGTTAGCCAGATCGCCGTCAACACCGACGACACCAGGTCCGCTAGTGGCCCCGCCATAAAGACTCCCTCGAGGCCGTAGATCCTTGGTAAGATAAGCAGTGCGGGGATCAGGATCAGGACCTGCCGCGATAGGCTGAGAAGCATCGCCTGCTTGGGTTTGCCCACGGCCTGGAAGTAGTTCGCCCCTACGATTTGAAAGCCAATGATCGGCAGGAAGAAGAGGAAGACCTGCAAGCCATGGGAACCCAGCGCGATCAGTTCGGCGTCCTTATCATAGAATAGACGGATCAGCGTCTCTGGGAAGAACCTGGTCGCCAGGAAACCCAGCATAACCACCGCCGTGGCGGCCGCGATCGCCTGGGTCAGAGCCTCTTTTACCCGATCAAACCGCCGCGCACCGTAGTTGTAGCCGATGATCGGCTGAGCCCCTTGGTTAATCCCGAAGATTGGCATCAAGAAGAGCATGGTCACGCTGTTGATCACTCCCATGGCGGAGATAGCGATATCGCCACCGTAGCTCTGCAGGCTGGTGTTAAGAATCACAGTGAGAACACTGGCAGCCAGCTGCATAGCGAACGGCGCCATACCGATCGAGATGATGCCGACGACAATCGGCCACCGCAAGCGTAGGTTCTTGCTGTGGATCTTCAGTGAGCTCTTGCCGCCATAGAAGAAGTAGAGGACCCAGGCGGCTGAGACTGCCTGCGAGAAGATGGTGGCATACGCTGCACCCTTCATACCCAGGTTGAAGTTGAAGATCAGGATCGGATCGAGAATGGTATTGAGGATCGCTCCGATCAACATGGTGAACATGGCGGTCTTAGGACTACCCTCGGCACGGATGAAGCTGTTCATGCCGAAACCCACCGACTGGAAGACTGCGCCAAACAGGATGATGCGGAGGTAGTCCCTGGCATAGGGAAGCACCGCCTCACTGGCCCCAAACTTCCGCAGCAGAGGATCCATAAAGATCAGTCCCAGTACGGAGATCAATAGAGCGCTGGAGATCAGCAGGACCATGGCGTTGCCGATGATCTGCTCCGCTTCTTCCTTCTTACCTTCGCCCAGGCGTATTGACATCAAGGATGTGGCACCAATGCCAAACAGCATCCCGAACGCCATGATAATAATCATGATAGGGAAGCCCACGGTGATGCCCGCGATCCCCAATGAACCCAAGCCTCGGCCGATGAAGATGCGGTCGACGACGTTGTACAAAGCATTAACCAACATACCAACGATAGCTGGTATCGAAAACCTTAGCAGCAAGCGCGAGACCCGCTCTTCTCCCAGTTGTTTTGAATGGTCCATATCTCACTCTCCTTCGCGCTCGCCGATAAGCGGCACATCTTTTTCTACTCTACCCAGATCGCATGGCTGAACAGCCATGAAGCACAAAAAAGGATTATACCGTATGGATGCAAGTTGTTCCACAGTTTTATTATGGAGGCCATGCCCGGCTTTGACTTTTGGCAAGACTGTTGGGGTTCCAGTGGCTCTTCGACCTGGCCAATCATGGTTGCCCCTATGTGAGCGCCTCGGCTTCTGCTGCAATTAGCGACAACAAGACTAGGGCGCGACCGGCAGCTCTGGTCGGACGATATGGGGGAGAGGAGTTTGTAGCCGTTCTCCCTCGTACCGATATCAGCAGAGCAGTGCCCATCGCTGAGAGAATGAGGCTGGCGGTACAAGCAGCCCAGTGCGCTACCGGCGTCAAGGTAACAATTAGCGGAGGCCTCGCTGAGTACAGCGCTCAGCCACTAGATAAGCTAATCGACGAGGCTGACCAGTTCATCTATCTGGCCAAGCGTAATGGCAGAAACCAGATCGCCTACTGAAGAGATACCCCACCCGCTGTCGCCCCATTCATGGACAAACACAGAAGAACTGGTCACCTGATCAGATAGGCTGCCAGTTCTTCTTTCTTAGTCCAAGAACGCATTGGGCTCTACACAGGATTTTCGCCTTCCAGCAAAGGGATCATGGTACTGAAACCCGAAATGAACAGTATCAGGGCCGTGACCTGGCCCACAAGGATTTCAGTGTAGAGGGGGCATCATCAGTGGAATATCGCGTTTCCGAGCAGATAACCAAAGTTTATGAGCTTCTCAAAGGGCTCCATGCAGTGCAGAGCGGCATCGAGTTCATCAAGCAAGACGAACAGAACACCCTCGACGAACAGCTGGAACTGGTCGTCATCGAGGCGCCGACCTTCCAGGAAGCCAATCGCGCCAAGGCTTTTGCCGACAAACTCGCTAAGCTTGGCCTCGAGGATGTCCAGATCGACCGCCATGGCAATGCCTTTGGTACCCGACGCGGCAAGGGCAATACCGGCAAGGCGATCGTCATCGAGGGCCATATGGATACTGTCTTCCCCATGGGCACAGTGACCGGCAGGCCCGAGCTTCAAGATGGCAAGTATCACTGTCCTGGTATCGCCGATGACACACGCGGACTGGTTGCCGTGCTGTCAGTGTTGCGCGCCTTCAACCATAGCCAGATCGAGACCCACTACGACATCATCTTCATGGGCACGGCCCGCGAAGAGGGGATGGGCGGCTTCGGCGGCATGAAGGGCTTCCTGGAGGACCACGACCAGATCATCGGCAGCATCAATATCGACGGCTCATCGATCGACTCGATTACCTATCAGGCCACTGGGATGAAGACCTGCGCCGTCAACTTCTACGGCATCGGCGGTCATGCCTATGGAGCGTTCGCCAAGGTGGCGAATCCGCTGCACGCTGCCGCTCGGGCCGTGGCCAAGATCGCTGATATCCAGGTACCGGCTGAACCTAGGACTACTTACGCGGTCAGCAACTTCCATGCTGGCAATGATGCCGGAGTGCACGCCATCGTTCCCCAGGCCACCATCAAGTTTAACATGCGTTCTGACTCCCAGATCGAGCTGGATATCATGTATGGGAAGGTGCTGGAGTGCATCAAGCAGGCCTGCGCTGAGGAAACCGCCCGCTGGGGGATGGATACCATCACCTATGACCTCACCACCTATGTCGATGTCAAGGCCGGGACCCAACCAGTCGAGGCACCGATCGTGCAAGCGATCTACACTCTGATCAAAGACACGGGTGTCGAGCCCCGCTTTGGCAACGGCGGCAACACCAACGCCAATCCACCCATCGCCAAGGGCATCCCCGCGGTCTGCGTGGGCGCTGGCGGCAAAGCGGCCATGGTTCATACCACCAAGGAATGGTGGGACCCCACCGACGCGTACCAGGGACCCCAGCTGATCTTCTACTTCGCCAACCTTCTAGCCGGGATCGAGGGCGTAAGCGAGTCAATCCTGTAGCCCGAGCAGCAAGACCCCGTGGAAGATGACTTCCACGGGGTCTTCTTGCGGCTAACAGCCAAAGGCCTTAGTAACCCGCCGACAGGTTTACTACATTGCTCAGGTTCTTGCCGTTCGCATACGCCTCGAGATTATTGGCGCAGATGCGAATGATCCTCTCCGTGGTTTCAGGCAGGCTGTCGCCACCGGAGACGTGCGGGGTAATGATGGCATTCTTGATCTGCCACAGCCGATGATCCTGTGGCAGCGGCTCGGGATCCGTGACATCGAGAGCGGCACCAAAAAGGTGGCCATTCTCCAGCGCGTCGCACAGGGCCTCGGTATCGATGGCGTCGCCGCGGCCGACGTTGATCAGCACGGCATCGCGCTTCATCAGCCGTAGCGTCTCCCGATTGATCACCTTCCGGGTCAGCTTGGTGGAAGGAAGGCTCATCGCCACCACGTCGGCACGGGGCAGCAGAGCGGGCAGGTCCTCCATGAAATGCAGCTCATCGAGATAATCAGGTTTGTTGGCATCGGTTCGCCGGATGCCGATGGTATAGGCGCCGAGAGCCTTCATCCTCTGGGCAAACTCACCACCGATATCGCCCAAGCCCACCACCAGGACCGTCGAGCCATAGATGGACTTGACGTGACCATGTTCTGTCCAACTGCCTTCCGCCTGCTGGTCGCGATACAGATGCAGCTTCTTGATCAGCTCAAGCAGCACACCGAGCATATACTCAGCGATGGCTAGGCCATAGGCGCCAGAAGCATTGGTTAGCGTCACGCCGCTCGGCAGTGCGCCGGGCTCGCCATAGGCACCCACACCCGCGCTCTGTAGCTGGATCCATTCCAGCTTGGTCGCGCCGCGGAGATGCTCCACCGGCGGATTGCCAATGATGGCATGGGCGCTCTGGACTTGAGCTGCGGTCACTGTCTTCCTACCCGCATAGGTGATGTTGGCCGATGGGGCCTTTTCCTCAAGGAGTCGCTTATGTCTCTCCTCGACTGGAACGAGCACGAGTACATCCTTGTTCATCATCATCCACTCCCACTGCTATGTAGATTCATTGTCATCTCATCATACCATCAACAGGCACCCAGTTCAATTTGGGCTATCACGGTGCAGGATATAGATATAGTGGTGGCATGGTTTGTGCAATGGATATATGATTGGAAGTAGTCACTAGGGTCGCCTGCAGGCGACCCGCGGGCGGGTTTGAAACCCGCCCCTACAGACGCCCCTGCTGTTACCCGTGAGACAACAG
>CAYOCI010000017.1:19564-49638 GCA_964402415.1 uncultured Clostridia bacterium | reverse complement strand
ACTACAAACCCGACGAAGAGTTCCGCCATTCATCCAATTGGCAGATCGCTCCGCCGTTCGTGCCCTGCGGCTGGATGAAGTCGTGTGCCGCTGATCTGATCAAGTATGTGCAGATGCATGCCGCTGAGGGTGTGTTTGGTGGTCAGCGCCTGCTCTCGGCTGAAGGCATGAAGACCATGCATACCGGTCTGTATCGCTACACTCTCAAGAGCAGGTACGGCTACGGATTTCGCATTCAGAGCTACGAAGGGATAACCCTGGTAGAACACAGCGGCGGTCTGAAGGGGGTCTCTTCCAACGTCGGTTTTGTCCCTGAGAAGGGGATAGCAGCGGTGGTGCTGTGCAATCTGTCGGGGTTCCCCGCTTCCAAGGTCTGGTTGGGCGCCATGAACCTAGCCTTAGGGCTTCCCATAGATCAGAACCGCGTGAGCTACGAGGGTGTGAAGTGGCAAGAAGAGAACATGGCTGGCTTGGGTGGAGAGTTCGTATCGGGCGAAGGTGCCAAGATCCGGATCAACGTCATTGATGGACAGTTGATGATCCACTTCCAGAAGGAGAGTTACCCCCTGCGTCCCATCGCCACCGATACAGCAATCTACACCGTGAAAGGGCTGGATAACGAGGTGAGGTTCTTCGCGGGCGATGATGGTCGGGCCTGGGCTATCGGGACCGGCGGACGGATGATCCACCGTGCCGAGGAGAAGGAGGAACTCGAGAAAGCAGGAGCGTAAGTAGATGAAAACGCAGGGCAGTTGCCCTGCGTTTTAGTCTGGGGTCAGGCCTTTGACTGTTTGGAGCAGGGTAGCGGTAAAGGGGGGGTGGCCTCAGGGCAGACAACTTAAGGCATGACCCTCAGCGCTGCTACATAGTTGGCGACACCATTCACAATCCCCGTAGAGGCATTATCATGGAACTGAGGGTCCTTAAGCAACTTCTCTTCTTCGGGATTGGAGATAAAGGCCAGTTCGAGTAGTGTCCCTGGCAGTGGCGTATGCCGCAAAACGTACAGATCCTGCTCGCGCACAGATCTATTGAGTCGTCCTGTGGTCATCAGGTAGGCCGAATGGATTGGTCGGGCGAAGGCCTCTTGCTCAGCACGATCGATCTGGTAGAGTCCGGTGCTGCCCATGGCGCTGGCTGTAACATACGAGTCGGAGTGGACGGAGAGGAAGAGATCGGCTCCGCCCTGCAGGGCGCGTTTGACACGGTCGCTGAGCGAGACAGTCTCGTCGGTGCTACGCGTCATGACCACCTGAGCACCCTTGGCGACCAGCTTATTCTTGACCAGCTGTGATACCGCCAGATTCACGTTCTTCTCAAGGTAGCCCGTGTAGCCTCTGGCCCCTGGATCGGTTCCACCATGCCCGGGATCGATGGCGATCACCCAGCCAGCCAGCGGCTTGGCGGGGTCATAGGGACGCTTGACCGGATCGCCAAAGGTCACCGTAAGAGCCGAACCATCGCGGCGGACTTGATAGGGCAGGGGTCCGTCACACTCAACGACAACGCGGGTCACCATTGGATCGGAGCTATGGATGGCATAACGTATGCTCTTGATGCGTGGGTCGAGGTTAACTACAGCCTGCAGCAGTTCTTCTCTGGGGCGGACACCCCTGAGATCGAGGACGAAGCGGTCAGGGCTATCCACCCAAGTGGCATCGTAGTCGAATGCTCCGTAGCCATCGACCGCCAAACGGAGTTCATTGCCCTTTAGGTAGATGGTAAGGAGCTCCGCCGGGTCGGGCAAGACTGGCGGCGGAGGGGTGATAACATCAACCTGCCAGAGCTTTGCATCCCAATTGACGTAATAGCCCAGCGCTTCCGCCAGAAAGCGGACTGGCACCATGGTGCGGCTCGCCTTAATGTAGGGGGCTACCTTCATATCCAAAACCGTGCCATCTGGATAGGTCACCTTCGTATCGCCGATGGTGAGGCGGGCCTGAAACGGTGCCTTGGTGATCACCACATAGTCCTTTCCGCCCTGGGAGATCCAGTCGACAGTGGCGCCCAAGCTCTCGAGCGCCGCCCGTAGCGGGATGAAGACGCGATCCCCACGTATCTCGGCGGCCGGGCTGGTGATCAGCGGTTTGCCATCACTGATCAGCTTCACATCCTGTCCGAGGACAAGGCTTGACAGGAGGAGAGAGAAGATCAATATCGGTATGTAAAGGTAACGTTTCAGCGCGATAACCTCCTCCAGTTGAGATTAGGGAAGAGACCCTTCTTTTAGGTTAAGTGGTTTCACTGCCCACGTCAAAGGAAGTTCCGGACATAAGTGACACATTATGGTGACTGATCTTGCCAGCCTGAAGCCGTCACGGACGTGGCTGCTGTAGGTGCGCCGCTCAGCCGCGCCCGCGTCCACGCCCACCCTAGTTACATCGAGGGCCGGGTAGGCACGGTGGCTTCCGATGTTGGACGAACAGAGGAAGACTGATGTAACGGTGGATGGGCGGTTGAATGCGCTGATATCTGGCATCAGTCGTCAGGCGAACCATTGGACGGTGGGACGCACCCATATCCAGAACGTTCGTGCGCTAGGCGGCGGGTGTGGGGGGCATAAGAAAAACCGATCCCGTTTGGGATCGGTTCAGGATGGGATGGACTTACTTCAGTTGATCCGGGATCTGACCTTTGCGGTCATGCATCTCGTTTTCTGCAAAGGCGATCATACGCTTGACCATCTGTCCACCGACTTTGCCATTGTTGCGCGCGGTCTGATCGGCCCCCACTTCGATGTTAAGTTCATCCTCAACGTCTTGCTTCAGGCTATCCAGCTCCTCGGCTGCCTCTGGTTTCGGCGGGTCGTTGGGCATAGTCGATCACCTCCGCTGATTAGATTGCCCATGCAGAGAGTCACCAAGTCACCAGGTCACCAAGCCACCCCACAAGTAGGAGCCGGAAACACTGAAGATCGGGGTCTGACCCCGATCTTCAATCTTTCAGTTGTGTGGCGTGGGGAAGACCATGCCCCAGTTGGTGTCGGGAGATGAGAGCATGACCAGGTGCGTGACGGCGTTGTCTTGGTTGTAGACGACCACACGGTCATCTACTCGCTGGATCTGCCCGAGGATGCCATCGGCACCTACGGCGAGAACGTATTCCACGGGCTGATAATCGTCGATCAACTGACCATTCTCAATTAGTTCTCGGGCGACCTGATTGCCCCAGGAGACGATCAGTGCGTCACCGTAAGCGTAGAGGGCAGGCGGGTTCGACCCTCCCATGACTACGGGAGCATAGCGGCGGCGAAAGAGGTCAAGCGCATCCTTGATCGCGGGACAGTCCGTCTGCTCGCCGGTTCTGAGGTTCACCCGCGTGACGGTTCCTTCTTGACGACCGATGTAGAGGTCGTCGCCGAGCTTGACCATCCTAGTCCCTGCGCCGGCTTCGGAGAGTTTCAGATCATCTGTGACCACGCGCCAGGCGACGAGGTCGCCCTTGCCGACGCTGCGGTCGAGCGTCGCTTCGAGTAAACCCCAGCCGCCACCTAAGCTCGCATCCCTGACACTCTCGATGTAGCAGCGGATTAGGTTGCTGTCCCATTGCAACGCCACTGGACGTAAAGGTGTGTGCTCCAGCTTCAGGCTCTCAGTCGAGAGAGGGATGGCGGTTATGCCTTTGGTGGAGCGGATCTCCAGCTGCAGCCGCCGTGGTTCTTCCCACAGCGTTCTAGCCACCAGCGTCTCCTCGTGGTCGGGGCTCACGACCACGAGGTCATTGCCCCCGATATCTTTGACGACCCACGGATCGACTTCGGCCTTGGCACTGGCAGATGCAAAGATCCTTAGCTTGGATCCTGTCTCGGGTAGGACGGCGATCTCGTCTGATCCATCCCAGGAGAGGCGATAGATGGGGTTCTGGCCCTCGCTCCGCGCCTCAAACAGCTCCTCACCGCTCAGTTCCAGCTTGCCTTCATCCAGGTTCCAGAAGGACTTGATGACAGGTGAGTAGCCCCATAGGAGCATGGTCTCACCCGTTGCTCTGCCAGTAGTCAAGAAGGGGACGCGACGCACTGGCTTAGTCGGTGAGCTAGTAGGTTGGGCAGATCCAGTCGCAGGGGCTGTTGTACGAGTGATCGGTTGGGCGGACTGGATGGTCATGGCAGCGGGTACTGGATCTTCTTCAAGCCGCGTGATCAACCAGGGCTCACCGAGCAGGGTCGAGTTGCGCTTAGCTATCACCTTCTGCTCGCTCTGCCCACTCAGTCCAGTCGAGGTCCACCAGAAGAAGCGCACCAGGAACTGTGCGCTGTCCAGACTCGGTTCGCCCCTGATTGGCTCGATCTCGAAGTCATCGGCCCACGGGCTGGAGACCCCGGTGACCCAGTAGGGCGCGAAGGAGTGTTTCTCCCGCTCCTCGGGAGAGGAGACCGCGTATCGCCAAGCGCCGTTGCGGCGTAAGATACTCTCTGCCCATGCCCGCACCGCCTCTTCGGCGCTGCGTGGAGCTAGAGCCCATTGCAGCAGGCTGATACGCAGGTCGCTGCCTTGGTCCGCCCGCTTGAGCTCGATGGCCTGCTGTTCAAGGTTCCACGAAATCTGGATGTCGAGCGCCTCGACCAATCGCTGGGCCTGGATCAGAGCCTCGGCGCTGCCAGACTGCGTCGGCAGATCGAGGGTGAAGGGCTTGCCGTCGACGAGCACTTTGACCGGCTCCGCCCAGGCGGTTCCGGTCATGAGTAGTGAGAACATCGTGAGCAACACCAAGAGTTCGCGCCATTTCCGGCGAGAGAGGGACATCCACCTCAGTCCTTTCTACTCACAGGTCAGAAGAGCGCCCCCCGGTTTAGAGCCGAGGGGCGAACGTTTAACAGCCCAAAGGCTAACGCGAAAGCCCAGAGTAGGTAAGTGACCAGCCCACTCCTGCGCCTGTGCATGCGTTGCAGCTTCGTGCTGGTGGGCACTACGGTACCCTACTAGGGACTAGGGACTCGAGACTCTACTAATCCCCGACGGGGATTAGTAGTAATATCTTCCTTGCGCTTTCTGCGTTGCCAGTGCCAGGACCTTCGCCACGTCGGCACGCGTCACATGATCCTGAGGCTTGAACTCACCTTGGTTAGTGAGGACCTCAAGGCCAGCCAGCAGACCAACGGCGTTGCCGTAGTCGGCGCCGATCTTGACGGCATCGGTGAAGCCGTTGGAGATGGTGTTCTTCATACTGATCACAGTGGCGTAGCCCATGGCTCGGGCGGTTAACAGAGCGAGCTCTTCGTTGGTGACCAGTTCATCGGGGTTGAGCTTCTCGCTAGCGATTTTCGGCATCAGGATGCCAGCGCGGACAGCCGCCTCGACATAGCCAAAGTAGCCATTGTCATAGCTCACGTCCGCGTAGGACGGTGCTGGTGCTGCCCCGCCCATGCCGCCGGCCGCCATACGGGCAAACTGGGGTACCATGTAGCCCTGGTTGAAGGCGATGACGAGAGCCTTGGCCACGTCGCCGCGGGTCATGGTAGCATCGGGACCAAACTTGCCGTCTTTGACCCCAAAGACGCCACGGTTGATCATGAGCTGGATCTCACGCTTGGCTGGATGCTCGGCGATATCCTCGGCACCGCGTGTCAGCTCGGTCAGGTCTCTACCGCTGTAGTCCAACAAGTGTCCAGTAACTGGGTCGATCAGGCTGCCGCCGTAGGCGTTGTAGGGGCGATAAACCAGATGGACCTGTTGCTCACCATCAGAGTAGGGGGCGTAGCTGCGGCTATAGGTTAGCTTGAGCGGAGATTCGATCAGGAACGCCGCCATCGCTCCCATAGTGGTCAGCTTCGCCTCTTCAGGTTTTGGGAACTCAGTGTCGGTCCAATTGACGTAGAGATTACGCACTTGGCCGCTGAAGCGGTCAACACTCACAGATAAGCTGTCGCCATCAAAACGTAGACCGTTCACGATACGGTGAAAGTTGAAGTAATACTCACGTTGGATCGGAGCCGGTCTGCCCTCGGGCCAGGAGGGGTACTGCTCCAGGACAGAGCGATCGGTGACCGAAAGGTGATTAATGAGGTCCGGGCGGATCTTCTTGAGAAAGCCAATGGCGGTGTTACGGGCCGCTTCTTCACTGATCGAGGTTCTTTCGCGCAACTGCTCGTCGGTCACATAGCCGTCATAGCAGTTGAATCCCATCAGCACACCGTGATCGAGGTCCACCGTGGTGGAGAGGTAGCGGCTCTGGTTGGCTTCCTTGCCCTGGATATCCCAGCTGAAGTTCCAGGTGCTGACACGCAGGCCATCGTCGGCAAACTTGCCGGCCGGTTGGCCAGGAGCGCTATACGATGCGTAGGATGGTTCAACCTTGGCATCTTCACCTAGATATTGCCGGGCCAGTGCCAACGCCTGTTCGCGGGTCATGGGCTTCTCGAGCTTCATCAGTTCGACGTCCGACTTGCCCAGGTCGATGGGGTTGCCAACCCCCGTCCAGGGTTGACCGTTATAATCGACTACCTGTCCGGTAAGGGCATTGACGTATGCATTTTGTGCTTTATTGACGTAGGCAAGCCTAATCTCGCTGCGGCCAGCAGGGGTGTAAAAGCGCTGGTAGACCAACTCCGCGCCGCCGACCTTGTCGTGGGCCGCTTGAGCGTCAGCCGCCGCAACAACCCCCTCGGCTTTCGGGAAGGTAAGCTTATCATCCCAGCTGCGGTAGAAGTTGCTGAGCGTTCCGTCGCTGGGGTTGATGGTGATGTTGATGGTGTTATCAGGGAAGGGGATGCCATTCTCTAAGCGGATCCAGGTAAAGCTGAGATCATTGCTCGCATAGGGCTGGTTCGATTGAGGCTCGGCCTTTTTGTCTCCTGACATCAGCTTGGTGTACCAGTCTTCGGCGTTTTTCTGCGCCTCGTCTCTGGTGAGGTTGACCGTCGGTTGTTTGCCGCTCGGATCATATTGGTACGCGCTGTAGGAGACGATCTCGCCGGACTGGGCATGGATCCCAACGCTATACGAGACCCGCGTCCCACCCAGGCGTGGGTCGCTCTCCCAATTGAGGTTCCAGGTCGGCCCTTGGCCGTACTTGCCACTGTCGGACCACAGGTTGATATTGGGCTTACCGAGATCGTCGGGGATCTTGAAGGTCGCAACCGCCTTCTCGATCGCCATCTCCTGGGTGATCGCCAGTTCAACCGTCGCAGGATCGACAAGGTTGACCACCGAGTGAACCGGCTCGGCTACAGCGGTCGGGGCGGCCAGGGCAGGGGCACTGAGGCTGAAGACAAGGATGAGTGCAACGAGTACGGCGAGCTTGGGGTTCTGCTTATGGGTCATGGGACAGTTACCTCCTCGTTCTTATCTCGGTACCACCTCATCGGTGATGACCTGACAGTCTTTTGACGGCCCTATATAGGAATAAGTTCCCAATCTGAGACCGTTTTGGCGCCAGAATAACTAATTCATCAACCAATGAGGTCACCCCCTGAGGTACTACACAAGAACCTATGCAGCGATGGATCCAAATAGCCGTCAGCCTGGCCACCAGCGCCCTTATTTCTCCACGCCCACTCAATACGTCGCGGATCATAGCGATTGGCAGGTATTGGCGCATTGCTGTCGAACGATATATCAGAAGAGTATGCCACTTGGTACAGGGGGCTTCCGTATGCAGCGTCTACTTGAGCTCGCCATTGCCCAATCGGGATGGTTGGCTGAAAGGGCAACACAGCTGGCCAGCGAGGTAAGATACCAAGAGCATCCCACGGCGCGTCAGATGAACTGGAGGACCTTTATTAACAGTCTTCTGCCACAGCTGAGTAGCGCCGGGCCAGTCAGTCAGAGGCTTGCTGACTTCGCAACAGACTACTGCCATCGTCATCGAGCCATGGGCGTCAAAATCACCGTGGTGCTCGGCCTCGTCAAAGTGATTCGGCAGTGCAGCCACGAACTGATTGACCGAGGTTCATTCAACGAAGCTGAGACCGGGCTCTACCATCAACAGATGAGTGAGGGCTTCGATCATTTGGAGGAGGTCATCTGCCAGGCCTGGTTCCTCTCGCGCGAGGATCAACGGGTAGCCGAACTGGAGCAGACTGTTCGTGATCTAGTCGGGCAGCGTGTGCGCTATGAGGCGATCTTTCACCATGTCCCCGAACCGATTCTTGTGCTTGACCATGATGGCCGGATCCAGACTGCTAATCCTGCTGCCGAGGAGTTACTGTCCAGCCATGGACGGAGCCTCATTGGCAGACGAATAGGAGACGCGGCTCCTTGGTTGGAGCGCGCTCTCGGTGGTGTTGCGGATGGTCACTCCCCCGTTGAGGTCGAGCCATCAGACTACGGGGGGCAGCGCCATTTCCATGTCAAGGTGACTCAGCTGCCCGCACTCATCCCAGGGCGGAGCGCTGAGACCATGGTCGTGCTCACCGATGTGAGCCCCTTGAAGCGGAAGGCGTCCCAATTGCTGAGAACAACCGAGGAGCTAACAGTCCTCAATGACTACGCCTTGGAACTGGCTGACGCATCCATTGAGGCGGGGATCTGTTGGCTGGTTGCTAGACGGCTACGAGCGCTGACCGGGGCTTTCTTCTGCGCGGTGACGCATCGGCGGACAGAGGACGGTGGGTGGCGAGTGTATGCGGTGGACGCAGCCGCTGATGATCTCAAACGGATTGAAGAGCTCATGGGCCGTAGTCCTGTGGATATGGACTTTCGGATGGACGAGAGATCAGTTTCCGATCTCGCCAGCGGCCACTTGCTCTTGATCCACAGGCTTCATGAGTTGGCCCAAGGCTGCCTGACGTCAGAACAAGCAGCCCTGGCTGAAGCAACGCTATCGACCGGCGAGTGCTACGCTCTCTCTTTTCTATACAAGGGGCAGCCAATTGGGACAGCGGTCTTCGTGATGCCCAAAAGTCGGCCCTTGGACAGGAGCAAGGCGAGTATGCTCGAACCCTTTGCCCATCTGTCAGCCATTGCCTTACAGCGAGCGATATCCGACCGTCAACGACAGCGGGCCGAGTCCGCCCTCGTCGAGAGCGAAGCACGCTATCGTGAGCTGTTTGCGACATCTTGCGATGGTATCGTGGTCCTTAATCCCGACGGGCAGTTCGTTGACTGCAACAAGGCGTATCTCGATCTGTTGGGTTATGAGACCATCGAAGAGCTCCGCACCAAGACGGCTTTCGAGGTAACTCCGCCCGAGTATCACGCCCTCGATCTACGCGCGATCGCTGAGGCGCTCGCTAGTCGGGGCTATAGCGATGAGTATGAGAAGGAGTACTACCGTAGAGATGGTACTCGGGTGCCTGTCTCTATCCGATCGTGGTCACCACGTGCAAGGGACACACGTCCGACCAACCGGTGGGCTATCGTCCGTGATGTCTCACCGTTGCGTCAGATGGAAGAGAGCAGCAACATCATGGAGAAGTACCGGATCCTCGGGGAACTGGCTGCCGCCATCAGCCATGAGGTCCGCAATCCATTGACTACGGTACGAGGCTTTCTACAGCATTTTAGCTCCAAGCCCACTTACAGCGCTGAAGACAAGGAGTTCTTCGAGCTAATGATCAAGGAGCTAGACAGCGCGACCACCATCATCAGTGACTTTCTGGAGACTGCTCGACCGAGCAGGATGAAGGTCCAGGACTTCGATCTAGTACCGATTGTTCTATCACTCTGCCGGGTGATGGAGAGTAGGGCCGTCATGCAGAAGGTGGAGATGATCGCGGAGGCGGCATCGCCGCTGTTGGTCCGCGGTGACCTCGGACAGATCCGGCAGGTGCTGATCAACATCCTGCAGAACGCACTCCAAGCCATGCCCACCGGCGGCACCCTAAGTGTCAGGTGCAGCATCCAGGATGGAATGGCTCGGATCGAGATCACGGATACCGGGACGGGGATCCCCCCTGAGAACCTGGAGAAGATTGGGCGGCCGTTCTTTACCACCAAGCCGGGAGGCAGTGGGCTCGGTCTCTCTACCTGCTTTCGCATCATGGGCGCCCATCGCGGGCGTATTGAAGTGGCATCAGAGGCGGGCAAGGGGACAACCTTTGCCTGTTATCTGCCGCTGGTAGCTGAATAGAGACCAGTATGAAAGTGCTCGTAGCCCGCAGTGGGGTCAACCATCTGCAAAGTGGGGCGTTCTATCCTCTGTGGTGCTGCCGAATGGCATCATGGGAACTGGTGGACATTCTCACACCAACGCCCCATCGCGTCATACGCGATGGGGCGTTTTGTTGTGTGCTATGAGAGCCGTTTTGACCAATGAGGGAAAACAAGGTAAGATCTAGTCATGGTCAAGGCTTGCCCACGGTGTTCGCCAATCGCCCTAGACCTTCGATGACACACTCGATGGTATCGCCCACCTGCATGGGTCCGATGCCGGATGGGGTGCCGGTGAGGATCAGGTCACCCGGATAAAGGGTCATGACCCGGGAGACGAAGCTGACCATCTGGGGGATGGAGAAGATCATATCAGAGGTCCGGCTGTCCTGCTTCACCTGTCCATTGTGGATGGCCTGCAAGCGCAGGTCGCTGGCATCGATACCCACGACGATTCGTGGTCCAATGGGCAGGAAGGTATCGAACCCCTTCGCCCGAGTCCACTGCCCGTCTTTTCTCTGCAAATCACGTGCTGTCACATCATTGGCGATGGTATAGCCAAACACGTAATCCACCGCCTCTGCTTCGGGGATGTCGCGGCCTGCCTTGCCGATAACGATGGTCAACTCCGACTCATAGTCCAGCTGACCAATCGTCGGCCAATAGACAATGGTATCGTTGGGTCCGATCACTGCGTCCGATGGTTTGAGGAAGATGATCGGTTCGTCCGGGAGCTTCATACCAAGCTCTTCGGCGTGACGACGGTAGTTAAGTCCCACGCAGACAGCCTTGCCTGGCAGACAGGGAGCCAGAAGTTGCACCTGACTTAGTTCAACCTCTCGATCGGTAACTGCGGGATTGGCGAACAAGTCGCCTTCAAGGAAACGAACCTTCTCATCCTGAACCAATCCGTAGTGGGTCTGTCCCTCCAAGCGAAAACGGATATACTCTTTCACGTTGTTCATCTCGCCTCCACTGCTTGTTTGCACTAGTCTTTCTATGCAGGGAGATCAATATCCTCTGCCGTCATCAATACAGGCCCTTGCCCCTTTCCCCTCGTGAGACTGCCGAAGAACCTCGTACACGAGCTACTCAAACGCCATTTAGTATCTTGCCTCTGAATTCTTAATTCTTAATTCTGAATTCACAAGGAGCGTGACCCTTTTGCGTATCACTCCGACAAAGCTGATCATGGCTGGGGCTCTGCTCCTGACGGCCCTAGGGCTATGGTGGATGCCGGGGGCGTCCCCGCATATCGCCCGCTACTACTTCGGCGACCCGGCCCACTTCGCCGACCGACATCGCCTCTGGGTCGCCGTGGGGCTATTGGCATTTGTGGGCATGATCGCGCCTCGCGAAAGGTTCATGCGCCGCTTCATTCCTTGGACTGTGGTCCCCACATTCCTCGCCGTGCTCCTCACTCGGTCGACCTCTCTCGGCTGGACCGCAGGCGGTGCAGCGCGCTGGATCAGAGTTGGATCGCTGACCATCGCACCCAAGGACTTTCTCGCGCCTGCACTGGTGGGATTGACCGGTTGGCTGGCGGGTTGGGCGAGCAAGAAGCGGGGCTGGCAGCGAGCTGTGAAGTACGTGGCGGCTGGGTATTTTGGTTTGGCCGCCTTGCTCGCCGTGCTCGAACCGGATCTCAGTCATGCCGTTGTTGTACTGGCCGTGGGAGCCTGCACGCTCTGGCCCCTGGGTGTGAGCCGGCGGTCACTAGCCTTTGCCATTGTCGCCGGGAGCCTGGTGGTCCTGGCGGTGGGGATTTTTGGCCCCCCCGAACGCTTCGGCTATGTCACCGCACGCCTTAAGGCCTATGTCGATCCCACCCAAGCGCCCGAGGCCATCCGCCCTGATATCCTAGCTCTTCAGAGCACTCGCCAAAGCTTCCTGGATCACCCCATGGGAAAGGGGAGTGGGAAGGGGGTCGGCTACCTCAAGCTCTCCGCACCCCACAACGACTACTTGTTGGCTGTCGCTCTGGAGCAGCATGGTTGGCGCGCTGGGGTGGTCATGATCACTGGCTACATGTCGCTTGCTCTGGGGGGGATCTGGGTCGTGCTGAGAACGCGCGATCCCTTCGTCCGTCCCATCGCCGCCGGCTGTGTGACTCTCCTGACCATGCCCATGCTACTGCAGGTCGCCGTGACATTCGGGGTGCTGCCAGTTACCTCGGCACCGATGCCGTTGGTCACCTATGGGGGGACCACTACGGTCACGGCATGGATCGAGACCGGCGCGCTTGTGCGTTTGGCGCTATGGACGGAGAGTGAGAAGAGCAAGCGGCGTATGAAGGATAGACGCCGCTCTGCCTAATCACCAGTAATAGACGGTCTATCTGTGACAAGAAACGCTGAACCAATTATGACTCCTGTGGGAGGTAAGACAGTTTTTTCCTTAGTGAAATAAGACACGGACCACAAGGATTTTGGCGATTGGTGTCGAAATAGAGCGCGAGGAACATTTCACAATGTGAAACGATCTGAGGTGAGATGCATGATGATGATCGGTGAGCTGAAACAGCAAATAATGAAGACCAATAATACGATCAACGTCCAGATGTATGGTATTGGTTTGCGTTGGCAGAGAGTTGATATCTGCGGCAATCGGATCATCATTCTTGCCGAGAACAAGCGTATTACCGCACTAGCGAGCATAGACAGCAGAGAAGGGCTGAACACGCGTCGTGTAGACCTCATGTTGCTGACTGAGTATAAGGAGCGACTCAAGCAAGCCACCGAGGAGTTGCTGGCAGCCCGCGTCTTAGCGGTCTTGAAGGACTATGACCCTGTTTCTGAACTGGCTGGGACCATCATTGTCCTCGAAGAGCCGATTGGACAAGAGGCTCCTACCCGCTAGTTCATTCTCAGACTGTCGTTATGGTATTGCCATGCACAACGCGATAGTGTAAAATAGCGTTGCATCCGGCTTGGCAACAGGCTTCGATCACGTGGACTGGCCGCAGGAACTTGCGAACAAGTGCCTAAGGACCGTCTGCAGACAACAACTCACACCCTGGCATCATCATGCCTGGGTGAAGGAGTGTTGCTTGCAGGCGGTCTTTTATGTTTGTCAGAGTAGCCCACCAAGCTCGACTTGGAACTGGCCCCGCCCATCCCATGAGCTGCAAATATCCGGGCGTCTAAACGGCAACGTGGCGACAATGTGGCCAGACTCGTCGGCGATGCGTAGCCCTACCCACTGGTGCAGTTCCGCCTGATCCAGGAAGAGGTCGGTATGGACGGTGAGCACGACGCGATCATCAGGCGTAATCTCAAGCTCTAGCGGGGAACCCGGATCCGCTTCCGGTGCCTGCAGTCCAGCAGTCGTGCAGGCTATACCGAGTGAGGCACTACGCCCTAGAGCAGCAAGGCGTTTGCCTGAGAGCAGCACGGTGTTCAGATCGTAGTAGTCTGACCCTCGCGCGATCACTTTGCCGTTCACCGTGAGGAGTGTCTCCATCCGATGTCCCACACTGATTGGGATGACGTTTTCGGTGATCAACTCCAGTCGTCTGAGCATTTCCCCACCCCTTTCTTTCTCGGCTAACGTACTCTATGCCGCCGCCGAGCGAGATACTACATGCTGCACCGGTTCAGTTCCACCTACTACACCCCAGGAGGCCATACATGGCCGCGCGTCACTAAGGAGGAGAAATCATGTCACAAGTCAAGGCCAAAGACCTAGTTCACGTTCTCGATCGGATCACCGGCGGTCGGGTGGTCACCCAGGTATCGGACATCTGGTCCGGGCTCAAACCCCATGTCATGATCAAGTCGTCGAATATTCCTGGCAAATCATGCATGGAGATCCCGGGATTAGTTTGTGGTGACCCCGAATTGGAGATCAAGAGGATCGCCGTCTGCATGACCCTGACCGAGGCCCATATTGAGCTGGCGGGTGCCACTGGTGTTCAGGCGATCGTGGCGCATCATCCCATCTGTGACGCATCCAACTCTGGCGGTGTTCTGCTCAAGACCTATCTAGGCCTATACGGCATCGCCGCTTTCGAACTGCATGAGGCCTTCCACGGGCTCCATCCCGGCCTCGCCTTTATCCATGGGCACAAGGCTTACAGTGTCTCCACCACCTATGGTGGTGTCCATGGCAACGTCGTTAGCTTTGGCAAGACACTACCTGAGGTCAGGACTTTAGGCGATATGGTCCGCCGCCTGCACTCGTTTATGGGGTATGAGAGCGAAGCGCGCATGCTGACCGCCGAACGCCAGGTGCGTGATGCCTCGGGGATCGTTGAGACTAACATGGCGACTGGGGCACAGATCCTGCTCGGCAACGAGGAGAGCCCGGTCAGTAATGTTCTACACATTCACCCCCACTGTGGATTTTCTCCTGCCCATATGGAGCAAGCCAAACGGGAACACCCGGAGATCGACACGGTCATCGCCTCCATCAGCCGCATGAAGCCCGATAGTGTTCTTGTGGACAAGGCTCGCGAACTGGGGCTGAACCTGTTGCTCGGCAATTCTCACGCCATGGAGATTCTAGAGAACGGTATGCCGTTAGCGTGGGCCATCCAGAAGCTGCTGCCCAGCTGTGAGGTGGTGATCTTCCGAGAACGGGTCAGCTCGATCCCGCTGCAACAGGCTGGTACTCCTGAGATTCGCGCCTATGCAGAGGATATGGCTACCCGCTTCTTGGTGAGGGAATAACTCGCCGAGGTATGACCCCACCGGTTCGCCACTATGACAGATCAGAGGAGGATCTACCATGTCCAAACCAGCGGTTCAAGCCAACCAAGGGAAGCGCTCCATCCAGCCGATTGAGATCTGCGGTCTGTTTATTTTCTTCAGCGCCATCGCGATGCTGTTCATCAACCCCGACGCCTTTGGCAATGCCTTTGATGCCATGACCAACAAGGTAACCGGGATCGTCACCAACGTCTATCTAGCCGGCAAATGGGATCCCAAGAAGGCCATGTTCGTCCCGGCCACCCTGACCAGCGCGGTGATCGTCAGTGTGATCGCTGGACGTGTCTTGGAGCGTCTCGGCATGACCGATGCCATGCTGCGCGTCTTCATGCCCTTTGCCAAGCTGCTCGGCCTCAACCCCACCATCGTTGTCCCCGGTGTCTACAACATCCTCGGTGATATCAATGCTGCCGGTCGCATCGCCGGTCCCGTCCTGCGCAGGGCTGGTGCCACGAAGGACGAGCAGAAGATCGCCATCGCTACCATGATCCAGGCTCAGCAATCGTTCTCGGTCTTCATGATCGGCCTTCTGGTCATGTCGCTAGGAGGTATTAAGCCGGCCTTAGTCGTTATTCTCGGTATCTTAGCACCCATGGTCATCGTACCCTTTATCCTTTCACGTACCATCTGGCGCGATATCAAGCCGAAGAGCTTGGACGAGCTCCCCAGCTTCACCCCCACCACCGATCTTTTGGGTACCGTCTTTGGCGCTGGACGTGAAGGTGCTGAGCTAGTCTTCTTGCTTATCATCCCGTCGGCCGCCGTTATCTTCGCCATGATGGGTCTCCTTGAGTTCTGGGGTGTCTGGGCCCATATTGAACGGGGGATCACAGCTCTACTGCAGGTTCTCTCCATCGAACCGACCACAGGCCTACTCTCAGTGGTCGCCTCACCTACACTGGCCATGCAAGTCCTTAAGGAGATGGCGCCTACGCTGGCCGATAAGCGCCTGATCGTTGGCTCCTTCATTCTCGCGGCTTCCGGGTTCCCTCTGCAGGTTATCTTTGCGCAGATTCCCGCTATCTGGAAGGCAAACTCCGACCTCAATGAGAAAGAGGCCATGGGTGCTGCCGTGATCGGTGCCGTCATTCGGCTGCTAACCTGTGCAGTGATGGCCTATGCCGTCACCCCGCTCGTTCTTAAGTAACCGTAGCAACAGAGAAGCAGAAGCGCCAGCGGACTGAGAGATCAGCTCAGCCAAGTCCAATGTACGGATAAGCGGGTCATGATCGTACGATCATGACCCGCTTGCGCATTCGAGACCGTGCAACTGAGACTGTGAAGGCGAGAAGGTGGCTTCGCAGTCGCGTCCGACCCAGTGCTAGATGTGACTACGGTGAGCAAAGAGCGGGTGATGATGGCTCGACGATGGGTCACTCGTTTCGTTGTGTTCTTCATCCCGTTCATCTTCCTCGCCTCTTACGTACGGCCTATGAGCTAACCAGCGCTACTAGCAGATCGCGGTGGGAGAGTTGGACACTTCAGCCAAAAGCTGATAGGATATAGGTAGTATACGGGCCTGACAGCCAGCAGCCTACAGGTCGCAGTGGATGCTGCGGTACCTATCAGCCGACTGGCTAAGGGTATGTGGTGTTTCTTGGCAACGCTTCGGACGGTACAGGCGGACTAGCATTGATGGGGTCTTTGATGGCGTAGTGAACCAGAGCGAGTATGCTCTGACTTAGGAGAGGGGGATATGCCTTCATGGAAGACAAGAACAAGAAGATAGGTCTATGGACTGGTTTGGGTCTTTTGGGTCTGGCGGGAGTCGCTGCTACCGCCGGCTATGTGATCACTCAAAACCGTCTGCAGAAGGTGGCAAGGCTTAATCACAGCGGGTTGACCATGGATCTCCAGGGACTGCGGCATCTGATCCGTCAGACTGCACAGGAGAAGTGGACGACCAGCGATGGTCAGACGCTGCTTGCCATCCGTAGATCGGTCTTCGCCCGCGTTGCCTCTCTGGAGGTGGCTGAACCCGGGCTAGGCAAGCTCTGGGCACGCCTGCTGAACTACCTTAATCTTGTCATGGGCTATTTGGGAGCGGGCGTCACCAACAACGCGGATCTCCTGGTTGCGTTTGAGCAGGCCCTCACGCGTCTTGAAGCGGCCCTGGATGAGCATCGTACAGATGTCAAGGCAGTAACTCTGGTTCTGGAGGAACTGGATCGGTTGATCTAGACCGTGCCCGTAGCCCGCCGCCCGCGGCCCGCGGCCCACAGCAGGAGGGGCGACGAGTGGGGCGGGGTTGCCTAGCTTCCATGCATAGGAAAGAGCCATCAGGCTGATGCCTGATGGCTCTTGTCATTGCCGGTGCGGGGAAGCGTCACGCGGAAGGTGGTTCCCTGATCCGAAGTTGCGGCGACACTGAGGTCACCGCCATGATCGACAACGATCCGTTGGCAGATGGACAGCCCAAGACCGGTTCCATCCTGGCGGGTGGTGAAAAACGGGTCAAAAAGCTGGGGCAAGCTGTCAGCGGATATGCCGCAGCCTGTATCCTCGACATCGATCTGAATCATCTCGAAACCCACTTCAGCGAGGCGGATAGTCACCTGCCCGCCTGAACTGCAGGCTTTAAAGGCATTGTCGACCAAGTTCAGCATGAGCTGTGTCAGCCGATCACGATCGCCACACAAAGACCCTGAGGGAGATGGCCCAAATATTAGTCCTATCTGCCGACGCGTCGCCTCGCTCTCACAGAGATTACGGACATGCCCTATCCAATCCGCTAGGCAGAAGGTGCTGTGAGCAGCCTCCTTCGGTCGGGCGAGATGGAGGAAGTCATTGATCAGGGCATTGATCCGATCAACCTCAGTGACCATTAGTTTGGTGAACTCGAGCTCCTGTTTGTAGCCAACCGATGCCATTCTCTCGCCCAAAAACTGAGAGAAACCACGAATGGTAGTCAACGGGTTGCGGATCTCATGCGCCATACCGGCTGCCATCTGGCCGATTAGCGCCAATCGATCGCTACGCTGAGCCACCTCGATTCGTGCCAGCTCGTCGGTGATATCCGCAAAGAAGATGACCGCGCCCAAGCACGCACCGTCGTTCCCGATCAGCGGACGCATATTGGTCTTGACCGTGCGGGGAACTCCCATGATCGACCAGCGGGGATCGATATGATCCTTCTCAACATAACCTTCGTCGATACAACGATATAGACGGCGTTGCGTGTCACCGGGGAGGACTTCATTCATGGGGCGTCCGATTAGATCGCTCCGCTCCCACTTGTCAGAGAATTTGACCGCCGGGGTGTTCACATGAACGATCTGTTTATTGGCATCGATGACCAGGATGCCCTCGTCGACCTGTTCAAAGACGTATCCAATCAGGCTTCGAGCGGTCTCCAGTTCGATCACATCGCTGGCGTCGGCGAAGGTGATGAGCGCTCCCAGCAGATCACCAGCGTCGTCACGGACCGCCTTGCCGGCACCGAGCAGGTTGATGGATCCACCATCTCCGCGACGATGGGTGAATCGCTTGGATACGTAATCACGCCCCGCAAGCACTTGGCTGGCCAGGGTGGGGCCCAGACCCCCCATGGCCGCGATCTCGGTCTCATGCCTGCCGTAATACTCGGCGGCGGTGAAGCCGAGTAGGTAGGCTGCGTGACGGCTGAGGAAGCGGTTGAAGCCCTCACGGTCATAGATGGAGATGCCGAGCGGGAGTTGATCGACCGCCTTGGCGAGAAGACGCGGATCAGTCTGCACTGTGCCGCCAAGCTTCTGGTCGTTAGAACGGGAGAGATAGACACTCTCGCCAGCGCTCCGTCCCGCGCGATAGACAACAACTAAAGCGATCAGGAGGATAGATGCAGCAACTAGGGTCTGAATGGGACGCAGCCAGATTGCCATCAGAGCCAGTAAGAGGATAACGCCAGCCATCGTCGGCCACGCCACAGGTCCACTATGGTGCAATTTGTCCAGTCCTTTCACTACATGGTCAGACCATCTTATGAATTGGCGATTTAGGTAAAGTTCCCTTCCAAGAGACACAAAAAAGCGCAAAAAACGACCACCAGCACGCAAGAACGACTTGAGCGCCGGTGGTCATCTATTGGCACGATACACACTCTAGTTCCATGTGCCACCTCGCAGCACCACAGTGGATGAAATGTTCCACCTTGCAGATGGTTGACCCCACTACGAGCTGCAGGCTGTGGGCGTTTTATACTTGACCATTGGCCTGATCTTGGGAGGGGCGTTTTAGACGCACGCGCTCCACACGGCGGCCTTCCATTTTTTCCACGGTAACCGTGATCTCTTTAAGTTCCACCATATCTCCTATCGCTGGAATGCGACCGAGATAGAAGAAGACAAGACCACCGATGGTATCGTAGTCCTCATGCTCCGGAAGATGCCAGTCAAGTACATCGTTGATCTCACGTAGTGAGACATTGCCGAGGACGATGACCTCGTTGTCGTCAATGGCGGTGAAATCATCCTGCTCATCGGTGTCATGTTCATCGCGTATGTCGCCGACGACCTCTTCAACGAGATCCTCCATGGTGACGATGCCAGCGGTGCCACCGAATTCGTCGGCAACCACCGCCATATGCACCCGCAGCTTCTGCATCTCGTGGAGCAGGGCAATCGCCTTCTTCTGCTCAGGAACGATGAGCGGGCGGCGCATGACTGGCTTCACCGACTGCTCCTGGTGACCATCCAGTAGATGGTCCAACAGGTCTTTGAGATTTACCACGCCAATGATGTTGTCGACCGATTCATGGTAAATGGGGATGCGGGAGTAACCGGACTCGCGAAGCATTGCCACGGCTTCGCCGATGGTCGACTTGTCGTGTACTGCGACGATATCAATACGAGGCACCATGACGTCAGAGGCTGTACTGTCACCAAACTCAAAGATGCTGTGAATCATGTCCTTCTCATCATCGGGTAGTGACCCATGCTCCGCCACGAACGCCTTGATCTCTTCTTCGGTGACCTCATCCTCTTTGTCATTGGGGTTGCCACCCATGAAGCGAACCGCCATGTTGGTGGACCAAGTCAGAAACGATGTGACCGGCCCGGCCAAGCGGGCTAGGAGTTCGATCGGGCGAGCCACGCGCAGCGCGATCGCCTCTGCCTTCTGCAGAGCAAGGCGCTTGGGGGCCAGCTCGCCAAAGACGAGGGTGAAGTACGAGATGATCAGCGTCACCACGATCACCGAGAGAGCGTGGCCGAAGCGGGCGAGCCAGGGGATCGGGAGCGTAGCAAACCAGGCGGCCAGGGCGCTGGAGATCCCTACGGCCGCGGCTGCACTAGCCATGAACCCGGCCAATGTTATTCCGATCTGGATGGTGGCTAACATGCGACTGGAGTCCTCAGACAATCTGAGCACCGTCTTTGCCCCACGATGGCCATCCTCGGCCAATTGGCGAATACGAACGTCACGCACCGACAGGATGGCGATCTCGGCTCCGGCAAAAAAGGCATTGACACCGATCAGAACAACAATAATCAGCACTTCATTCAGGAATGATTGCAAAGGGGTACCAACTCCTTCTCTACCTATTTTGCAGTCCATGCCAACATAGGTAAAGCTAGTGTATCAGGTTGAGAGTAGAAAGATCAAAGGTGATGCTGAGCCGAGGACGAGCCGCCTGTGTGCTCTGCGGTCATGCGCGACAAAGGCGGAGCAAAGATTGCCAATTGCTCGTTCGCAGGCGCTCGCGCTAATGCTAGCGCTCTCTACATAGGATGAGCGAAATCAGTGTCGAACATGAGCCCACCGGGAGAGTCAGGAGTCAAGAGTCATGAGGCCTAGGAACATCGACTCCCGACTCCTGACTCTTGACTTCTGACTCTTCATCCCTGACTCCCCGCGCTCTGCAGGAGAGACAAGCAGGACTGCCGAAATGACAGCAGGTAAGCCTTGTAGGGGATGTGTATTGATGAGCGTAATGAATGGTAGTGAACAGGTTTATCTCGTCCTAGCCGTGGAGATCCGTGAGAGTAAGAAGAAGACACCTTATGCCAGCCTTACGCTGCGCAGCAGCGAAGGGGACTTACAGGGAAGAATTTGGGAATCGAGTATTCATCTCTGTCAACATTTTGCTATCGGTGACGTGGTCCGGGTAGTCGGGCAGCTCCAAATCTACAATGGGGTCCGCCAGGTCATCATTGAAGGGATCGAACGGGTGCCGGACCCCGCTGCCTATATGCAACAGTTTGCACCGCGTCCGCTAGTTGATCCTGACGAGAGCCTCGTCAAGATCCGCCTACTCATTGGCAGGATCACCGAACCGGGGCTCAAGGGGCTGCTGGAACGAGTATTCTCCACAGATGACGAGATGGTGCAACGGCTCAAGCGCGGTTGGGGAGGCGCTTCGGTGCACCATGCATGGCCAGGAGGACTTCTGGCACACTTGGCCGAGGTGGGAGCTCTGGTCGACACTGCCGCCCACCATCTCGCGGATCTGGATCATGAGGTTGCCTTGACTGGGGCTCTGATCCATGATCTCTCGAAAATGAATGAGTACATCTACGATCCGGCGCAAGGTAGGGTGTTGGTGGCTGAGGAGACCACCCTGCTTGGGCATGTGCATCAGGCCGTTTCCTTTGTCCAAGCACTGCTCGACGAGCGCGTCGACCTCAGACCCGATCTTAAGAAGCATCTACTCCACATTGTCGCATCACACCATGAGACGATTGAGTGGGGAGCGCTGGCCCAGCCTCACACCCCGGAGGCGGCGCTGGTAGCGACCATGGATAGGCTTTCGGCTCATCTGTGCATCATGAAGCAGGCGCGTGAGGCAACCGTGGGCAACGTGCGCTTCACCCCGCATGAACCGCACCTTGGCAGTAGGGTGTGGAATCCGGACACGGCTGCGAACCAACGGGTCCACGCCGACCGCAGTCATAGCTAGCACCTGCTAGGGGCGGTGTCGTCAGCGACCTGGATAGGCAGCGAGAGGCAGTTATGACGGATGATGCGGCGGTTGAATGCGGTGACTTAGCGACAATAGCGGGTCACCAGACACCAGACGGCCGCACCACAGACTACGAAACGCCCGTGTCCTCCAGACGGTTGACGGTTGACTCTCCTGATGCCTTCAGGCTTCTCATAGCCACCAAAGCTGTAGAAGATTGGAGAATCCGGTCATATTGCTGAATTTTGGTCTATGCTGTCTGACCCTCTCAACCCAGCGGCAGGACTCTCTGATTTGGTAGCGAATTCATGATATGGAATAGTGGCAATCCAAATATACTCAACAGGAGGAGAACCGAATGTTTACAGGTATCTATGCCCCCATTGCCACCCCGTTCGATGGTGACAGTATCGCGTACGACAAACTGCAGGCGAACCTTGAGAAATACTCCAAGTCGCGTCTAGCGGGCGTGGTGGTCTTGGGCTCAAATGGTGAGTTCGCTCTACTATCTCATCAAGAGAAGGTCGAGTTGATCACCTTTGTGCGCAAGCATCTGGCCGCCGACAAGAAGGTTATCGCAGGAACTGGCTGTGAATCGACCAAGGAAACCATCCAGCTGACCAAAGAGGCCGCCGCCGCTGGTGCCGATGCCGCTCTGATCATCACTCCTTGGTACTACAAGGGCAGCATGACTGATGCCGTCCTGGAAGCTTTCTTCACCGAGGTTGCTGATGCTTCTCCGATCCCTGTGATGCTCTACAACATGCCCAAGAACTCCGGCGTCAATATGTCGGCAGGTCTAGTCTGCAAACTCGCCAAGCATCCCAATATCGTCGGGGTCAAGGACAGCAGCGGTGATATCGTTCAGATCGCCAGCATTATCAATGGCAGTCCCAAGGACTTCTCCGTCTTTGCTGGGTCGGGTAGCTTCCTCTATGCCACCATCGCCCTAGGTGGTGTGGGTGGCACCCTGGCCGTGGCCAATATCCTGCCTGACCTGTCGGTCGATATCTATGAGGCCGCCACGGCTGGCCGTCATGAAGAGGCCAAGGAACTGCAGATGAAGATCCTAGCCGCCAACGGTGCTGTAACCGCTCGTTGGGGGATCGCTGGTCTGAAGGCCGCCTTGGATATGCTCGGCTACAATGGTGGCCAGCCACGCAAGCCGCTCCTGCCCATGGCTGAGAGTCAGTTGCCTGAGCTGCGCAAGATCCTAGTCGAAGTGGGTGCCCTCAAGTAAACAAGAGTGCGGAAAAGCCGTGACGGTCGCGTCACGGCTTTCTACTTGTGCTGTGGGTCGCGGGCGAGGCGGTCAGGTAGCGAGTCACCAGCCAAGCGCCAGCGACCAGCCACGACGCGGTCAGAACGGCAGCGATAATGTTCTTCGCGGCAGGCACGATGACAATGACCAACCCGGCTAGCCAGTGGGACAGCCCCCAGACCATGGCGATAGGTGTGGCTGTGGGTAGAGCACCAGTAGCTACTGCCCTGGACGCTAGCCAGGCGAGAACCCCCACACAGGTTAGGCTTATCAGTATCACGGGTCCCATGCTCGTAGGTAGATAACCATGGCGAGAGGCCCTTGCCAGCAGTCCACTGCGCACCAGCGCGGTACCCAGGATGGTGTAGATGGGGATAGCGGCCAGACCTAGTTGATGCCACCTGCCGCGCAAACCTGAACGACCGAGACGAAGTGTCGCCAACCAGATCAGCGTCGACAGGCTGAGGCATTCGATCGGGTCCCAGTTCCAGGGTGTGCCCCAGGCTTGGTCAGCCCACAGGGCACCGCTCACCGTTCCCAATAGCTGCAAGAACAGTGCTGCTGTAACGACCCCTTCCTTGGATAACTCCTGCCGGACACCATTGTCGGCGCTGGGGGCGATGATTCCCCATCCGAGCAGGACAAGCTGGCATCCATAGGACCCAAAGATCGTCAGGGTATGGATGACCATCAGCGCGCCTATGGTGGTGCCAAGCACGATCATGGGGCCTGTGGGACTGACAGTTCCACTGACAGCTTCGGCAAGCATGAGGCCGCCAACGAAGTAGAGCAGGGCTCGCTTCGTACGTTGGCCGTGCCCAAAATCCAGGTCATCACAGAGCAGGACGGCCACGCAGGTCAATAGCGCCCAGAGCAGCAGCGAACCAGTGGGCGAGAAGGCGACTGCAGCGTACCGCTGCAGCCAAGATCCTCCAGCTGCGATCATCCGGCTCGCGAGTCGCAGTCCCAGAGATGCCGCTAACCAAGATGACCAGCGACGCTGGCCTCGTACGGTGCACAGGGCACTGATCCAGATCAACCATGCCAACAGCTGTCCTATCGTCAAGCGCGTGTCCTCCTCTCAGCCCACCAAGTCAAGAAGGACGGCGCTAGGGTAGCCATTGCCAACCCGACGCCGCCGAGTGCAAATGCGAGACCACCGAGCAGGCGAACAACGAAGTATGGGCGCAGCAGTGTGAGCATCTGCGTAAAGGGCATGTTGGCCGCATACAGGGCGTATGACTGAACCACACCCGCGAAAAACAGTGCGCCGCCCATCACGCCTAGGCCTGCGTTGAGGGCTAGAATGGCCCTCAGGCGACGCCGCTGCCAAATGTTGTCATCGTGTCCCAGACTGTGTAAGCAACCCGCCAGGACAGTAAAGCCAAGCAGACCAAATACCGCCATATGGGCATGCGCAGAGGTCATGTACGTCCCGTGCGTGTACCTATTCACCTGAGGGATCGCCATGAAGAACCCTAGGGCACCGACCCCGAGCACGTTCCAAAACGCCGCGGACCATAGGCAGGCGATGGTCGGGTGGATCGGGCCCTTGGCGTGGTGTGCGCGCGAATGGTGGTACGTAACGTAGGCCATGATGGCAACCGGGACCAACTGTAGCGCGCTGAAGATGAAACCCGAGATCGTCCATAGGTAACCGACACCCAGCCAATAGTAGTGATGTGCGGTTGCCAGGGCGCCGCTGATCAGTATCAGCGCTCCTTCGACCAACAGCCAGGGCTCCAGCTTCTCCCATGGTACACGCATAACCGTCGCCAGCAGCGCGGCAAAGATGCCACTGGCGATCAGTTCGATGCTGCCTTCCTCCCACAGATGCACCACGAGAAAGCGCAGCGCATTGAAGACGATAGGATGCCGGGCGGGGATGATATTCGGTATGAGTAGGATAATCGAGGCCACCACACCGACCGTCGTCACGAGGGCCAGGCTCGTCGTCTGCCCGTGGCCAGGGGAAGAGAAGTAGATCGCAGCGAGGTTGGTCAGCCACAGGATCAATACGATCAGCAGTCCGATCTTGAACGGGATCGGGGCCTCAAGGTACTCGCCACCGCCAAAGTAACCGAGCAGAAGTGAGATGACGATCCCGGCAAAGTTGCCGACAGCGAGAAGATACTGCCACAGTGCGAGACGATTGACCCATCGCGGGACTGATTGGTGGGAGAGATAGTAAGAGAGACCCATCAGACCGATCAAGGGCCAATGAATAGCGAGATTTAGGTGGACGGCCCGTCCTACGTGAGGGGCGATGGGATTAGGAAGCCGTGGCCAGATGAGTTCCAGGGCGCCGGCGTTGCCAAACACAGAATGTCCAGCGCACAGCAGCACGGCCGTGATGGTGTAATAGCGGCTGACGGCCTGCAATGAACGGTGATCCCGATCTTTCTTCATGGCTGACGTCCTTTGGTTGTGGACTTTGATCTATCTATTCCAGGAGGCCAGTTGCCCAGTGGCAGGGTGTCAATGTAGCTCAGAAACTCCAGCAGCCAGCCCCGCTGCTCGCCACTGATCATGGGATGGCGGAAATGTGGAGTCAGCATGGGCGGTTGATCGAAGAAACTTCCCAACCATTCGGGCCCCCGCTCGGAGTAGACGCTTGTGATCTCTTTGGCGGTGTAGCCGCCATCACCAAAGACCGTATGGCACTCAGTACAGCCCCGGTCCTGCCAAACACGCCGACCCGCTTGCACGGCTACGGGAGGCTGTTCCAGGCGGCCAAGCGAGATGAACAAGATGGACAAAAAGAACAGTAATGGGGCAAACACCACCAGCGAGAAAACAACAGCCTTACGCATAGTCCCCCCCCTCTTCCAATGATGCATCGCCTGCGGCGAAATGATGTATCGCCTGCGGCGAAATGATGTATGTCGGCTTCACCGCCATATGATGCGGCTTCGCTATGAGATGATAACTATGTAGCCTCATTTGCCCGACAGGGCACATCATGTCCGTAGGACACATCATTTGCCCCTTAGGGCAAACATCATAGGGACTGTGGCAAAAGCAGGTGCTTTTGCCACAGTCCCTTCACTTAATCACGCGCCGCGCGCCTACGTACTTCTTGTCGAGGTCAGCGGAGTAGTTCTTCGCACTGGGATTGAAGCTGGAGATGGCCACACCAAGCGAACCGGATGAATGAATATACTCGCCGTCGCCCAGGTAGATCCCCATGTGCGAGGGCCCGGCCTGGTAGGTAGAGAAGAAGACCAGGTCGCCGCGTTTGAGCTCGGCGCGCTGCACCGGATCCCCCTGGGTATACTGCATGCTGGCATCGCGCAACACTTGATAGCCGTTGATCCGCAGCGCAAACTGAGTAAAGCCCGAGCAGTCGAACCCCAGCGCCGTGGTGCCGCCCCAGAGATAGGGAAGCCCCAGGTACTGCTTCGCGGTGGCGATGACCGCTTCGATCCCCCTCTTGGAGGAGAAGGTGACCACTGAGTTTTCATGGATGCGCAGGTCGGACTGTGCCACCCAAGCGCTACGACCGTCGGGAAGCTTCAGTTCGAACTGGCCTTGTTTGGCTTGGCTCGAACGCAGCGGCAGATTGACCCCCTGGACCGCCCGCATCAGGATATTGCCACCAGGCTGATCGCGCAGAGCAGTGGTCTTGGCGATGATCTCGGCCTGAGCACCAGCACGATACTGAGCGAGCTCGTCACTGGCCATGCGGACGATGCTCTCACCCTTGACCCAGCCCAGGTAGTCGTCCCACATCTGCACTAGATACCAGCCGTTGCTCTCATCCAACAAACGCAGGGTCTCGCCGAGAGCGGCCTGGGTCGCCAGCGACTTGCCAGTATCCTGCCAGGGCTTGAGACCAAGGTTGACCACCGGTAAGTTGGCAACGCCGTAGCTCTTGGGCTGTAGGGAGCCACCGGGCAGTACGACAGTATCGTTGGTGACACCCCGCAGCCCGGGGACCCCTGTGACTGCTTTGAGCAGAGCGGTGTTGGTCTCAGTGTTCATCACCCGACCGGTCAGGTGCGCCCGACCTTCTTGGACCGTTGAGGTCACCTCGAAGACGGCCACCCGTTGGTCAGGGGCTAGCTGGGTGTGAATCTTATTCACCGCGTCCTTAACCAACGCACTCAGGGCAACGTCGTCGGGCTTGGCTGCTGGGGGCGAACACGCAACCACCAGCAGGATGACCAGGGCAAGTAGAACCCCCAGTGGTCGCACGCCATGAGCTCTCATCGCTTCCCCATCTCCTTTGCACCCACTCGCACTTTATCTCATTCTATCCTACAGGATAATGGAAGTCACCGCCGAATAGTAACGTTATTTGGCAGTTTCAATCTCTTTTTGGTTAGCCCAGTGGATATGAGCCCCTATGGCTTAGACCATCGCGTCGAGGTAGTGGGGCAGTCAAAGGAGGACGTTTTGATTGTTACCCATATTGCTAACCAATGGTAAGATTTACACAGGCAACCCTAAGGGCCCATGGGCAGAGGCTATTCTCATTCAGAACGGTCGCGTGGCTTGGGTTGGACAAGGTGAGCCCCCGGCGGCTGACTGCCACCATATCGACCTCGGCGGGCGTCTGGTGCTGCCAGGTCTCGTCGACGCTCACATTCATTTCCTTTGGTACGCCACCGGGATCGAGAGCGTGCGCATGGTTGGGGTCGAGAGCCTTGATCAGGCACTCAGCATGGTTGCAGAGAGGGTAGCCCAGCTGCAGCCTGGGGAATGGGTCGTCGGCGATAGCTACAACCACAACCTCTGGGGGATGGAGCGCGAGCCCAACCGCTATGATCTCGACCGCGTTAGCCCTGATCATCCCGTGGTGGTCTCGAGCAAGTGCGGCCACACCGCCTGGGTCAACTCCAAGGCGCTGGAACTGGCAGGGATCACCGCCACCACCGAAGATCCCGAGGGGTCCCGTATCGACCGTGACGAGCATGGCGAGCCCAACGGGCTTCTGCGCGAAGGCGCGCAGGGCTTGGTCTATCGGGTCATCCCCGAGGCCGATGCCCAGACCCAGAAGCGGCTGCTCAAGAAAGCGATCGGCTATGCCCACGCCGCAGGCTTGACCGGGATTCACGACTGTGAAGGCAGCGATGCCCTGCAGATCTTCTCGCGTTTGGCCCACGAGGGCGAGCTTGACCTGCGGGTGACCATGCATATCCCCAATCGTGATCTCGACCATGCTATCGCGCTCGGCCTGACCTCGGGTTTTGGTGGTGAGTGGGTACGTATCGGCGGGATCAAGGCCTTTGCTGACGGGGCTTTGGGAACACAGACAGCGCTGATGTTCGAGCCCTGTGAGGGCTCCACCAATACTGGTATCCAGACCATGACCGAGGATCAGCTGCGCCAGGTGGTCGCCCGGGGGGCAGAGCACGGTCTATCGTCGGCGGTCCATGCCATCGGCGACAAGGCCAATGCCATAATGCTTGATTTGTATGAAGAGGTGCGCAAGGAAGAGGCGCTCAAAGACGGCAGCCAATGCCTACGCCACCGTATCGAACATGCCCAGCTGATGCGCCAAGAAGATATTGAACGTTGTGGACGTCTGGGTGTGATCTCCTCTGTCCAGCCGACGCATGTCTTGGGCGATATGGAGATCGTCGACCGCTATTGGGGGAAGCGCGGTCGCTACGCCTATGCCTTTAAGAGCCTGGCAGATGCCGGCTCGGTGCTCGCCTTTGGCTCCGACGCACCCGTAGAGAGCTTTGACCCGATCCTCGGGATTCATGCAGCGGTTAATCGGCGGCGCCCCAACGGGTTCCCAGATGTGGGCTTCTACCCCCAGGAGTGCCTGTCCGTGGAAGAGGCAGTCCGCGCCTATACCTGGGGGCCCGCCTATGCCGCCTACCAGGAAGAGCTCGCTGGCACCCTCGAAGTGGGCAAGCTTGGCGATCTGGTCGTGCTTGACCGCGATCTGTTCACCATTGATCCCATGGAGATCTGCCAGACGCGAGTCGACCTAACGGTGGTAGGAGGCAAGGTAGTTTATCAACGCTGAGATTTGAGCCAACGCCGAAACCGGCTTGGAGCAATACCCCAGAAACACAGGAGGAAAGAGTTATGTCACGCGTCGCGATTATCGGTGGAGGGCACGGAGGAACGGCCATTCTCACCGCCATCAAACCCCTCGCCGGAGTTCACGTCATCGGGCTCGCTGAGGTTAACCCCGACGCCCCAGGAGTGAAGTTGGCACAGCAATGGGGTGTTCCGGTCTACAACGACTACCACACGCTGCTGCGCCAGAGTGGGCTGGATATCATCATTGAGGCGACCGGAAACGAGAGTGTCCGTACGGCAGTACTCGCCCAGAAGGATTCCGAGACCTCGCTGATAGACTCTCATGCTGCTCAACTAATGATGAACCTGGTCAATAGTCGGCAGGGAATGGTGGACATGGTGACCAGCCGGGCACAGCAGCTGGCGGCCATGGGTCAGGAACTGCAGGCTAACAGCAACCAACTGGTCGCCAAGGCGACCGACCTTGCCCAGGAGGCCGAGGTTATGGCCGAACAGGGGCACACCTTGCGCGATGCATCCGCCCGTGCCAGCAGTTCACTGGGCGAGACAGATACGATTCTGAAGATGATCATGTCTGTTGCCGATCGTACCAAACTCCTGGGCCTCAATGCAGCCATCGAAGCCGCTCGTGCCGGCGAACAGGGGCGAGGGTTCACCGTGGTTGCCCAGGAGATACGCAAGTTGGCCGACAACAGTATGGCATCAGCGGGCCGTGTCGGCAGCATCATTCACGAGATCCAACAGTCCATGGGCGGCATTATGGACGGGATTCAGAACACTGGATCGGTGATCGAACACCAGACATCAGCCAGTGAAGATCTGGCGGAGGGCAGTCGGATCCTCAACCAGATCGCCGGCCAAGTTCTGAAGATGGCCGAAGAGCTGGCCAGCCTGGCGGAACGATAGGCATGAGAAAAGCACCCATGGGGGTGCTTTCTGCTATGCTTCTGCGGTGCCATCAAGTCATAGGCAGATCATTGATCTTTGCAACCAACTGGTCGTTGAGAGTTAGACCTTCGGCAGCCGTCTCCATCGTCCAACCCACTGGGGTTGCGGGCGCAACCATGCTGCACCCGGGTTCTTCGACAGGCTCACTAGGGACTAGGGACTCGGAACTAGGGACTCGTTAGTAGTACTTTATCTCCACCGCAGTACCCCGGCGGCGCAACAGCTTGGTGATCTTGTCGACCACATGG
>CAYOCI010000017.1:0-19464 GCA_964402415.1 uncultured Clostridia bacterium | reverse complement strand
CTCCACCGCAGTACCCCGGCGGCGCAACAGCTTGGTGATCTTGTCGACCACATGGGCCCGCGGAGCCAGGTGAACGAGTTGCTCGAGGTTGACCTGGGCGGGGTTGATCCCACGCCCGACTATGAAGAGCACCTCTTCGGCATTCAGCAGTCGTTTGGTCAAGAGCGTTGCGCCGTCATCCGTGTCCGGCAGCGTCTCACCGTCGAGGGCGGAGCGCAACAGGTCATGGGCACGGTTGAGCGTGAGGATCCCTTCGGTGGTCAGATCAACACCACGCATATAAGCCACAGGGGGGACACGCGGGTCGGGATAGTCGAGACTAGTCTCCATCCCGCAGTCGAGCACGCGGCTGACGATCTGGGCGGTAGTGCCGCCACAGATAATCCGGCTACTGCCGATCCGTCCGAAAAAGTCACGCACCATGGTCTCGTCATCGGCAGGGCTCTGGGCGGGCCCCGTCAGCACCGTCACCATCTGCGGTGGACGGATCTTGATGGCGACGGCAGTGCAGTCGTCTCCTGCCTTGCCCAGATAACAGGCCTGAGCCAACTGAATGACCTTATCAGAAGCATCCTCCGCCGTTTGGCTGTCCCGAGCAAGGTGTGGCAGGTATTGGAGCAGGCCTTCCTGCCCCAGCCCAAGATCAAATAGGCCCCCCACACCAGCGTGGATCACGCCATCAGAGACCATCAGCAGCAGGTCGCCATCTTGAACGGTAAAGCTGGCCTCCTGGATCTGGCGATCGGCGACCAACCGCTCAGAGCGCTCTAGAGGTATCAGCTGATCGCCCCGCAGCAGCATGATCTCGGGAGAGTCATACTCGAACAACCTGGCCTGCCCACAATCATCAATCTGAAGAATGGCTAAAGTGGCGTAGGCTAAACCCCGGACTTTGCAGATCGGCAGGGTATCGGCAATGGTTTGAATGACGTGTTCCATGTTCACCCGGCGACGGAGCAGGCCACTGGTGATGCGCGTGGTCAAAGTGGCCAAGATACTAGCCTTGACGCCGCTGCCCAGTCCGTCAGAGAGTATAACCGTGGTCGTACCCTGATCGTAGATGATATCGGTCGCATCGCCGCAGAGCTCCTCCTGGAACTTGCATCTGCATGTTATTCCGACCTCAGCCGCCAGCTTCATACGCCGCTCTCCTTGTCATCGGCCAGCATGGTGATCAGCTCCAGAAGAGTCGCTTTGGTCTCTGAGGTCGCCTCCCCCAGCAGACCAGCGATCTCCTGGGCGAGCTTCATCTGATTGTTGATCACCGAGGTGGCGCGTTCGATGGTCGACTGGTGCTTGCGCTCCAGCTCTTGCTTGCGCAGTTCGTCGTCGGTGATATCAAAGATAACCCCGATCACCAGGTCATACTCGGGGACGGCATAGATGGTCTGGTGCGTCACCAGCTTTGCTTCGCGGTAGGCCACTCGCTTGCGCACGGTGACGCCGGTCTCTAGCACCTGCTCGAAATCGCTGGGATCGAGAAAGGCGCTCAGCGGCATGCCTCGGGTGGGCTGATTGGATGGGTTGAAGAAATGCTGAGCGGTGGGGTTGAAGCGATGGATGGTCAGGTCCCGGTTGACGATGATGATGGCATTGACCGATCCATCGACCACCAGGTGGGAAAGCGACTCGAACTTCGCCTTCATATAGGGAACGCACATTTCCAGTTCTGCTAATCCCTGATACGTGGCGACGGCCTTGTCACGACAAGTGGGATACCCACAGCCCCCACAGTTGCTCTCATCCTGTTCTGTCTTCTTGCCGATCTGGGCTAGGATAGCCCTGATCTCCCGCTCACTGGGGCTCTTCTGACTCACAGGGCGTTCATGATAGACGCGTGTCATCAGCCCCTCAAGTTCGGTCTGGGGGCGTGAGGCCGGGGCCTTAGGCCTAGTCTCGGTGTCGGGGCGGGGGCTAGGAGTGGACACGGTCCGGGGCGCATGGTGATAGCTCAGCACCTGACTGCGCCGTGCCGCGATCCCCCAGAGGTCGCCCATCCCAGTCCCGCCAATACAGCCTCCAGCGCAGGCCAGCGCCTCGATGAAGCGCGGGCTGATACTGCCCTGGATGAGATCGTTGAAGGTCTCCAAGCACTCCTCGAGCCCTTGGACGGTGATCACATCGGGTAGTTCGTCGGCTCGCAAGCCTGCTGAGGCCAGGATGCCGCGACTGAGGGGGAAGATGCGAGCTGTGGTGGTGGGACGGTCGGCAGTCATCGACTCCAGTCGCTCAGGAGCGATACCGCGCTCCCGCCACCACTGTCTAAGCTCGGCAAAGGTGATGACGGCGTCGATGGCGTCGTAGCTGTCGGCGCGGCTGGCCTCCTGAATCTTGGCTACACAGGGACCGATGAAGACTACCCTGTCCTCAGGGTAGTCGCGGTGGATGAGTCGACCGTGCAGGACCATGGGGGAGACCGTGGTCGAGGCCATCGGCAGCAGTTCTGGATAATAGATCTCCAGCAGGTTGATCACCGCTGGGCAACAGGATGAGATATGGGGACCGTTGTCCGTCTCAATCAACCGACGATAGTGGGAGGCAATATGCTCAGCAGCCGAGGCGGTCTCTTCGATCCGCGCGAAGCCCAGCGCCTTCAGGCCAGCGATCACTTGGCCAGGAGTGAGCCCTGGGAAGGCAGCGACGTAGGATGGTGCCAGGCTCACATGTACCTTCCTACCGGACGTGAGATAATCCCCCACACGAGCGCGCTGAGATTGGATAGTCTTAGCTCCCTGTGGGCAGGCGTCAACGCAGGTGCCACAGACGATGCACCTTTCCTGAATGATGCGGGCTTGTCCACCGTGCAGGCCGATCGCCTTGACCGGGCAGGCGCGGATACAGCGGTGGCAGTCTTTGCATTTAGCTTTATTCGAGACGATGGCGTGGATCATGGGCAGTTCAACACCTTTCGGCGGTAGATCTCGTCGATGTTTTCAGGGCTCACTCGGGTAATCAATTCATCATCAATACGGAGTACAACACCCTCTTGGCACCGCCCCTGACAGAACGAGGCAGTAAGCCTAATCTCGACGGCCGTCTGGTGCTCGTTTACCAGCTGTTTTAGTCTGCTGATGATCTGATAAGAGCCCTTGAGGTGACAGCCGCTGCCAATACAAACCTGTATCCGATGCATGCCGAGCCTCCATCCCTGAGGATCGTTATTATTTTCACAATCCCCTCTTCCCGAATTCTACCTCTGGCTGTCGGACCTGTAAAGAAGATAGTGCAACAAGTCATTAAGTTACAGCAAAGATACGAAACAAAGAAGAGCGCCGACAGGCGCTCTTCTCGTCCCACCATGACAGGCTTCGTTAGCTCGGATCTGTCGCATCATCAGAGCGACGGCGGCGGTTGACGGCACGCGGCTTTATCTGAAAGGCTAAAGTCATCAGACTATCGATCAAGCTGACCCTCTCCACAGCCACTTGCTCCGGGAGCTTCAGATGTACCGGAGCGAAGTTCCAGATCCCCTTAACCCTGGCTGCGGTGAATGCGTCGGCCGCAGCCTGGGCTTGGTTCTTAGGGACAGCGATTACTCCTATCTCCACGTGCTGCGCGGCGATCTGCTCGCCGATGGCTGCAGTCGGTAGGACGGGCACGCCATGGACGAAGGTGCCGACAATCTGTGGATCGTCATCAAAAGCCACCACGAATCGGAACCCCTTGTCTATAAAGGCCTCGTGAGCAAGCAGCGCGTGGCCCAACTGGCCAACACCGATTAGCGCCATGTGGCACTCAGCATCGATTCCCAAGATGCGGTCAATGGTGGCCAGGAGATCCTGGGCGGCATATCCGTAGCCCTGTTGGCCAAAGGTACCAAAATGGCTAAGGTCTTGGCGCACCTGGGAGGCTGTGCTCCCGCAGACAGAGGCTAGTTGGGTCGAGGAGATCCTATCACTCCCCGCCTGGACCGCATCCACCAACGCTGCGCGATAACTGGGCAGCCGTTTGATCACTCGATAGGGAATACCATCCAACTTGGATCTCTCTGCACACATGGAACCTGCCTCCTAGTTCGTGCCGACTGCGCTTTTCTTGCAGGCTGGCTGCTCCGCCTGGCAATGCCGGTCTAGGGCCCGCTCAGCCACCCGCTTATCGATCATGGTCCCGGGGCCAGCGATACAGCCGCCCTCACAGGCCATCCCTTCCACGAACGTTGCCGCTAAGCAGCCTTTGGCAGCGGTCTTCAATAGTTGTTGGGCCTCGTTCAGACCGTCGGCTTTGGCCAGCTTCATCTGCTCCGCCTCGCTGCCGAGAACGTTGATGACGGCTTGCGCAACCCCCCCCGACTTAGCGAAGCCGCGGCCATCAGCGCCCGCGTCCGATAGATCGCCAACCACATCGAGGGTTGTCAGGTCAATATCGGCTGCGGCAAAAAGACACGCAAGCTCCTGGAAGGTCAGAACAGCGTCGACGGCACCTGTCTGGACAGCCTCAGCCTTCTTGGCCACGCACGGACCAAGAAACACGGTGACGGCTTCGGGGTCAGCGCGCTTGATCTCTTGCGCGATGACAGCCATGGGCGATGGGGTATGGGAGATCTGAGAGGTGAACTGAGCATAGTGTTTCTCAATCAAGCTGACAAACGCCGGGCAACAGGAACTCGTCATGAACGCCTCACCGGCAGCCATGCGTTCTTTGTACTCATTAGCCTCGGCCAAGGCGACCATCTCAGCACCCTTGGCAACCTCAACAACGTCAGCAAAACCAAGCCGCCTCAGCCCCTCAGCGACCGCACCGGGTTGGACCTTTGGACCGAACTGTCCGGCGAAAGATGGTGCGATCATGGCGATGACGCGTTGCCCGCTCTCTTTCAGCATCTGGATCACAGGGATAATCTGACTGTCATCTGCAACCGAACCAAATGGGCAGGCACTAATGCATGCCCCACAATTGACACACCGGTCGTAATCGATGGCGGCGCTCCCGTTGTCGGTGGGAGAGATCGCGTCCATGGTGCAAGCCTGTTCGCAGGGGCGAGTGATCTGGACGATGGCATGGTAGCGGCAACTCCTGGCACAGAGACCACAGTTCACGCACCGGTTGCGATCGATATAGGCACGGTTCTGAACGATCATGATGGCGTTCTTAGGGCAGCTATTGAGGCAGTGGTGGGCGACACAGTTGCGGCAGGCGTCAGTGACCACGATCTTATCAATCGGGCAGCGATCGCAGGCGGCCTCGATCATCTCAACGATATGAGTGCTGTCGTGGTGGTGGTTGATGGCGATGGCTGCCATCTGAGCAAGTGTGTCGTGCCGATGAACCTCATTGGGGGCGAGCCCCAGAGCTACCCTGATGCGCTCTTTGAGAATCGCCTTCTCCTTGTGCTCGCAGCAGCGGTAACGGATATCGAACTCCCTGATCAGATCATCCGGTAGATCGTTGATCTTCTCAATGAGTTGATCCTGTAGCGTCCACCGTGCGATCGTCGTATAGATCTTTCTTTTTATCTTGCTGATCTCGGTTTGGGCTGGCATGTCAGTACCTCCTCCATGTTGTCAGTTAACTTGTTTTTGTGCTTTCCTACTGTCGACAGCTAGTCTGAGACAAGTACGAAATTGGCATCAAGCCATTCAGCTTCTTTGCGATTCTACTCTCGATTTGAGATTCTGTAAACACGAGAGACGGAGAAGTCACGAACAGGCTGAAAACATCTGGTGAACACTGAAGATCATGATCGCCTACAAGCTGATATAATGGAAAGAAACCGATCGCTATTCTAGCTAAGGACGGTGCGGAGGCAGCATGTTAACAGAGACGGAACGCGCACGCTATAGTCGTCAATTGGTCATCCCGGGATTTGGTGACTCTGGGCAGGCGCGCCTTCGCAGCGCCCGCGTCCTGATCATCGGAGCGGGTGGACTGGGATCCCCAGTGGCATTGTACCTGGCCGCGGCCGGGATAGGTACCATCGGCCTTGTGGATGCCGATCAGGTTGAGCTCTCTAATCTGCAACGACAGATTCTTCATGGCGAATCTACCCTAGGTAGGCCAAAGGTAGAGTCCGCCGCTGAACGACTGCAGGGGCTCAATGGCGGCGTCACTATTCGCAGCCATCACCTCAAGCTTGACCAGCGGAGCGCGCCAGGGCTGATCGAGTCCTACGATCTGGTCGTCGACGCGGTGGATAACCTTGAGACTCGCTTCGTAGTCAATGACGCCTGTATGGCGGCGGGCAGACCGCTGGTCGAGGCGGGGGTTAGTCAACTCTCAGGGATGGTAATGAGCATCATCCCCGGGGCGGGAGCCTGCTATCGCTGTGTCTTTCCGACACCGCCCCCACCGGACAGCCTTCCCGCCCCTGCACAATTGGGCATATTGGGCTCCATGGCGGGGATGGTCGGCTGTATCCAGGCCACCGAGGCGATCAAACTACTACTCGGCATTGGGGAGCCGCTGGTCAACCGCATGCTGTGGATCGACGCACTGAAGATGAGCTTTGAGATCATCAAGGTCGAACGCGCGCCTAATTGCCCTGTTTGCTCAGGTCGCTGAGGCGAGACCCAAGACACTAGACCCAAGACACTAGACCTGAGATTACCTAAGGCAGTAGACCCGTGAAGCGAACCATTTGCATGTCGTAGATCGGTCGCTAATGAACTAGGCGCCTGATCAGCGCTTCCGCCCCGCGCAGAGGCTTCTTTTTTCGCACGTCATCTCGTGTCTAATGTCTTGGGTCTAGTGTCTTTATAGGGGTGAAGGGAGGGCCTCACGGCCTTCCCTTCACCCCTATAACCCTTGACGCATATGATGGCAGTAGCCAAGAAGCGCCACATAGCGAGCGTCACAAGGGGTGGATAGAGTATGGTCCCATGGTTGTCTAGCTTCAGTCCGATGGTGATCGGAGTCATCGCCAGTCTTCTGGCAGGGCTGGCCACAGGGGTGGGTGCACTGCCGATATTCATCACGCGCAACATCACCAAACGGGTCCTCGATCCGTTGCTTGGTTTTGCAGCTGGGGTTATGCTGGCGGCGACATCCTTCAGCCTGATCATCCCTGCCATCGAGTATGGTGGCGGTGGTGTGCGCGGTGCCAGCATCGCCCTGGTGGGAATTCTTGCTGGCGGTCTGTTTCTTGATCTGGCGGATCGCTTTTTTCCTGACAAGAACCTGCTCAGGGGGCCGAGCCCGAACCACGACAACCTCCGCAAGGTCTGGCTGTTTGCTCTGGCGATCACGGTGCACAATTTCCCCGAAGGGCTAGCGGTCGGAGTGGGCTTTGGCAACGGTGATATCGCCAACGGCCTTTCCATCGCCATCGCCATCGGTCTGCAGAATCTACCCGAAGGCCTGGCTGTGGCGCTGCCATTCATACGCGAAGGGATCACCCCGCTCCGGGCCTTCGCCATCGCCCTTGCCACCGGCTTGGTCGAACCGCTAGGCGGCCTGATCGGAGTAGGGCTGGTGCAGATCGCACGCCCGGCGCTACCTCTGGCGCTGGCTTTTGCCGCCGGTGCCATGCTCTTCGTCATCAGCCAAGAGATCATCCCGGAGACGCAGAAGGAGTCGACCAGTAAGATCGCCACTCATGCCATCCTAATCGGGTTTGTCATCATGATGTTTTTGGACAATGTGCTTGGCTAAGACAAAGAGCCCCCGGCCCCTCGCCCCTAGCCCCTCGCGGGGTTGTCGGAGAGTGCGGGCTGCGGACTCCGTACTGCGGGCATATTGACGCTATACTAAGCCAGCATAGCGGTTGGTGATGAAGTGACTGCAGCCCAGGCGATTACGCCTGGGCTTTGTTTGTTGTTGACGAGGACATATTATGATAAACTGAGACAATATGTTTCGCGATCAGAAATGATGACTGAAGGAGTGATGAGATGCGCAAAGGAATGGTTGATTTTACCACGGGGAGCATCCCGCGCCACCTGATCATGTTTGCCATCCCCATGTTCCTGGGGAATCTGCTGCAAGCCCTCTACAACACCGTTGACAGCATCTGGGTGGGACGCTTCTTGGGCCATCGCGCTCTGGCAGCCGTGTCGGTCAGCGGGCCGATCACCTTTGCCCTAATTGCCATGGTGATGGGGCTGACCATGGCGACCACCACCATGGTGGCCCAGTATTACGGCGCCCAGCAGCCCCATATGGTCAAGAAGACCGTCACCAACTCATTGGTGCTTCAGACCATCCTCGGGGTGGTCTTCTCCCTGCTTGGATATTTCCTGCGCATCCCCATCTTGAACCTGGTGAATGCCCCGGCGGATATCATGGCCGATGCGGCGTCCTATCTAGGCATCTTCTCCCTTGGTCTCATTGGTATGTTTTGGTACAACGCCGCTGGCGCCATCATGAGGGGCTTGGGCGACTCGCGTACACCGCTGAAGTTCTTGGCTTACGCTACCGTAGCCAATATCATCTTAGACCCACTGTTCATCTTCGGCTTCGGCCCTATTCCCAAGATGGGTGTGGCGGGCGCGGCTCTGGCAACGATCATTGCTCAAGGCGGCTCTGCCATCCTCGCCCTCGTTCACTTGGGACGAGTGGCAGATCTACTTCACCTCGAGGGAGACTTCTGGAAGCTTAACGCTCATCTGACTGCCCAAACCTTCAAGATCGGCCTGCCTGCAGGACTGCAACAAACCCTCGTCTCGCTCAGTGGCATGGTAGTCAGCTCGCTTGTCAACGGCTTCGGCAGCGTCGCTGTGGCTGGTTTTGGTGCCGGTGCACGCATTGATCAGTTCTCATTTATGCCCTCGATGAGCGTTGGTCTTTCTGTATCGGCGCTGGTCGGACAGAACATGGGTGCGGGCAAGGACGAGCGCGTAAATGAGATCGTCCGCTGGAGTATGCTCCTGGGCGGCGGAATTACCGGCCTGGTGGCGCTCTTCGCCGTCCTCTATCCAGACCCGCTGATCGGGCTCTTCACCCAGGACGCTGCGGTACTGGAAGCCGGAAAGGTGTATCTGCGCTATGTCGGCCTTTCCTACGTGCCGTTCTCACTGATGTTTGCCCTGGGCGGTGTCATGCGTGGGGCTGGCGATACTCTTGCCACCATGTTCATCACCGTGGGGACTCTCTGGGTGGTGCGCGTGCCCTTGGCAACCTTTCTTTCGCGCGTACCGACCCTAGGAATTGTCGGGGTGTGGTTGGGCATCACATCCAGCCCCTTCATGGGTGTCGCTCTCAACTATGCCTACTATCGTACCGGGCGCTGGAAGAAGGCAGCCTTGGTACGCCGCCAGGCGGGCAAAGAACCAGTAGTGGATATCGAAGACTAGAGTTGTGAGTCCACTAGTCAAGTCCGCAGCACGCAAGTCCACAAGAACGCAGGGAAAGCGAACCGTGGGGACAGACGATCGATCTGTCCTCACGGTCTTCTTGTTTCCGGGGTAGGTTGTAGGGTGTCGACCGGGGCAGCGCTTTGACCCTGCCGTGACGCGTATCCATCCAACAAGCTTCTGCTGTCGAATCGAGCACGGACCAGGTCATTTCCTGGGCAATATCGTCGAACCATGGCTTAGGTCACCAGTCCGATGGCCGGGGTGAGCGGCCCTAGCACCTAAGCGCCATTGGTACAAGAGCAGGCGAGTTGCCCGCGACCAGTAGGTCGATGAGCAACTCGCCTTCTCCAAGGATATACGGACTGAGCCTATGCGGCGGGCAACTGAGCCTTGATGACCAGCATCTTATCGATCAGGGCCAGGGCGTCGGCGCGGCAGAGGCTACCCTTGGGATCGAGCTTGCCGTTGTAGCCGTGGACTAGGCCGATCCGAACCGCGGTAGCCATGCTAGCTACGTACTCAGAGCCGACCGAAGCGGCGTCGGTGAATGCAGGGGGGATCACCCAGCTGGAACTGCTTTGCTTGAGATAGTCGTTGACGATCATCTGGATCGCACGTTCACGGGTGAGAGTTGCCTGGGGCTGCGCCGGAGCGGCCACAGGTGTCTTCAGAGCCTTGGTGAGCATGTTGGTGAACTCGAGAGCGGTGATCTGCCCTTCCAGGTTGATCTGTCCATTGTGATTGACACCGTCTGCGGCCATGGGTGCCTTGAGGACACCAGCGTTGATCATCTGGATGGCGAGATAGTTGGCCCAGTGTTCACCACCTAGCACCATGACGCGACCCTCAACGACGGGGATGGTGGCATGAGCTTGGAGATGAGTGATCAGCGCTTCGTCGAGGGCTGGGAACTCATTGGCGATGGCATAAGGAGCAAACATGGTGTAGTTGTCTCCACCATCGGCCATGAAGTCGTTGGTTGCCAGGATGTACTCTTGATCCATGACCAAAGGTTGTCCGTCCACCATGACGGATGCGATATGGTCGCCCGCCGGCCGTGTCATATCAATGGTATAGGTCATACCACTGACATGGGGGAATCCACCGACCAGTCCCGGGTATCCCTTGGTGCCAAGTTCAAGAGCAGCTTTGATATCGGCACCTTTGATCTTCTTGGTGACGATGTAGTTGCCAAAGGGAAGGACAGTGATGACCTCGCCCTTGGTAACCTCACCGAGCTCAATGGAGGCACGGATACCGCCGCCGTTAGTGAGGGCTACATCAGCTCCGGTAATACTGACCATGGCGTCGGTAATCAGGTTGCCGAGATTGCTCTCGCCCTTGCGGACGACTTCACGAGCGCCTTCGAGCTTGACGGGTGTGCTGCCGATCACTTGCTCCAAAATTGGCTTCTGTTCATCAGTGATGGTCTTTATGGCGGCCGCAACGGCTTCATCCGGAGCGCTGGCCATTGCATCCTTGCTCATCAGCTTAGCCTGCTTGGTGGTCAACTTGTCGTCGGTAAAAGTGAGTTCAACGACACCTACGTTGGCATTGTACTCTCCCGTGCTGGCGATGAGGGTGCTGCCCACGGTCTTGCCTTCGGTCAATACGGTGTGGCTATGACCGTCGATGATGAGATCGATCTCAGGGACAGCGATGGCGATCTCTTCGCTAGTCACATCGCTGGTCGCATCCAGGCCGATATGCGCTAACGCAACAATCACATCAACCTTGTCCTTCAACTCAGCGACCATGTCTTTGGCAACAGTTACGGGATCGGCAAAGGTGAGCCCTTCCACGTTCTTGGGATGGGTCTTGAAGGTGGTCTCAGGAGTGGAAAGACCGAAAATGCCGACCTTAACACCATCTACTTCCTTAATGATGTAAGGGGTGAGTAGGGGTCTGTTGTCGGCCTGCTTTACATTGGCACTCAGCACGGGGAAGGCGGCCATTTTTGTCAGCTCCACCAGGCGCTCATAACCGTAGTTGAAGTCATGATTGCCGGGGGTCATGGCATCATAGCCAATGGCGTTCATGATGCGCACAATACTCTCGCCTTTGACCAAGGTGGCGATGGTCTGTCCGTGGAAGGTGTCACCGGCGTCGAGGACCAGGGTGTTGGGGTTCTTTGCCTTCTGCTCCTTGACCATGGCGGCGATCTTTCCGAAACCGATCCCATCGGTGACGCGCGAGTGAGTATCATTGGTGTGGATGATGGTGATGGTTTTCGCCGCTGCAGGGGCAGAGGTCACCACAGCGGTATCCTCGGCTCTGACAAGGCCGCCTAAGCTCATGGAGAGCAGTAGTACCACGATCACAGTCCAAACAAGCAGCTTACGGTTCTTCATCGTCCTTCTTCCTCCTTGGGTTATGTTTGAAATGGGCAGGGATCTGTGCCTGCCGCGACCAACGGAGTCAGCAATTGATCGATTAACCACCTCCCAAGATTGGCCAAAGATGGTTTGTGCTGCAGGTTATAAATTTCGATTTGTGCCAATGAAATCCTTCTGAAGGCAAAACATCAGTTTATCTAGAAGAAGGAAACCGTGCGTTAAGACAGAATAGCAGAACATTGATGACATGAGAGTTGAGGGTCGAGAGCGGTCGGCAGTCTGCCATAGTGCATCGATCTGACCGGTGGCTCTGGCTATCGACTCAACCTAAGGAAGGTGTTCAACAATGACGAAAACCCCATTTACCAGTGGCGATCTATTCCGTTTCAAGATGGTAGGCCACCCAAGTCTGTCGCCAGATGGCCAGCAACTGCTGTTTACCGTTACTGAGGTGTTGGATAAGGCGAACGGTTATTGCAGTTCGATCTGGAGGGCCAGTCAGGATGGCGAGGCTCTACCCTTCACCAACAAGGGCGGGCAAGACAAGGTTCGTGATCAGCAGCCCACCTGGTCCCCAAATGGCGAGCAGGTGGCCTTTCTCTCCAATCGTAATGGCAAGACACAGATCTGGTTGATCAGTGCCCACGGCGGCGAAGCATTTCCGCTCACCGATATGCCCAAAGGCGTCAATAGCTTCACTTGGGCTCCAGACGGCAGCCGGATCATCTTCGCCGCCAAAGAGGATCTGCCGCAGACCCGTTTCCGTGAGGGCTCCACGGCCCGACGGATCACTAAGTTACGCTACAAATTCAATGGTGTAGGTTACTACGATGAACTCTGGGTGCAGCTCTGGTCGGTGGATCTTGCTAGCAGGCAGGTTACCCGACTAACGACCGGAGCATGTCACAGCAGCCGCCCTACCCTCTCACCAGATGGCAGCCTCCTGGCTTTCGTATCGAACCGCAGCGGCGATCAGCTTGTCACCACCGAAGACCTATGGGTGATGGAACTCGACAGTGGGACGATGAGCAACTTGACCTGCGGCGTTGGTCCGATCTACTCCTTCACCTGGACCCCCGATGGAACGCAGATTGTCTACACCGGCCATGCCAAGGGGATCTATCCCGGTGGTTATCCGGAGCTTTGGGAAGTGGCGGTCCAGTCCGGTGAACGCCGGCTGGTCAGCTGTGAGTTCCATGAGTACCTCGGCAACAGTGTCGGCTCTGATATGCGCTTTGACGGTGGGAGTACCGGTCCCGTGGTCTCCGCCTGTGGGAAGCAGGTCTATCTGGCGGCGACCGTAGGAGGTAACTGTTATCTGTATAGCATCGATAGAGAGAGTGGTGTCGCGACACGCCTGTTTGGAGAAGGTCAGGCAGTAGTCAACTCTTTCTCCGTTGCCAACGGTCGAGTGGCGCTCAACCTGGCCACGCCCTCCACGTTGGGCGACCTCTGGATCGGACTGCTGGGCGGCGAGATTAAGCAGGCGACCAGCCTTAATCAGGCGCTGCTCGTTGAGCGTGCGTTGAGTTGGCCGGAGCCGATGGAGATGACCCATCCGGATGGCACAGCGCTCGAAGGCTGGGTGATGAAACCGGTTGGCTTTATCCCCGGGCAGCGTTACCCCCTGGTGATGGAGATCCATGGCGGTCCCCATACTACCTTCGGCAATCACTTCTTCCATGAGTTTCAGATCCTTGCGGGTCTCGGCTTTGGTGTCTTCTACACCAATCCACGTGGCAGCCTAGGCTACGGTGAGGATTTCGCGCGCGCCTGTGTCGGCGACTGGTGCGGGGTTGATGCCGACGATCTCCTCTTTATGGCTCAGGAGGCGGCCAAGATCGAGTGGGTTGACACCGAGCGCATGGGGGTCACGGGCGGCAGCCAGGGCGGTTACTTCACCAACTGGCTGATCGGTCACACCGATATGTTCTCCGCCGCTGTCACGCAGCGCAGTATGAGCAATCTCTACAGCAAGTATGGCGTCAGCGATATCGGCTGGTCTGGCGACCGCCATGGCATGGGCGGTGCTGATCTCTGGGAGCACGAGGACTTCATCATGGAGCGCTCCCCGATCCGTTACGCCCAAAATGTCAAGACGCCATGTCTGATCCTGCACAGCGATGAAGACTATCGTTGCCCTCTTGAACAGGCTGAGCAGTGGTACGTGGCGCTCAAACGCTTGGGTGTCACTACTGAGATGGTCCTCTTCCACGGTGAGAATCATGAGCTTTCCCGGTCGGGGCGACCAGCCAACCGTATCGTTAGATTGGAAGCGCTCACCGAATGGTTCCGACGTTTTCTACTACAAAAATGACAGAAACGCTAACTAGGCAGAACTTTCGATTAGGAGTATGATTTAGGCAACTAGATAGAGGCAGCGCTTGGAAGCGCTGCCATTTGCCTTTCTTGGCCCAAATAATGGAACATTCGGACTTCACGATGCAGCAATATCACGGTGGTGGGCTAGGAGCACAGGGAAGGAGTTGTGTGCCATGACCATTGCTGTCGCTATCTTTAGTGTGACCTACCTGACCCTCATCAGCGAGCGCCTTCCTCGCCATTGGGTGGCGCTCTCCGGTGCGCTTTCGCTGACGGTCTTTGGCGTCATGAGCCTGGAAGAAGCGGTTGCCAGCGTTAGTTGGGAGACCATGGGCCTGCTCTTTGGCATGTTTTCCATCCTTACGGTACTCGCTGAGGCAGGTGTCTTTCGCCAACTGGCACTGACCACCGCCAAGGTGGTCGACTATCGCCCCATCCGCCTGTACATTATCTTTCCGGTATTAGCTGCTGGTCTGGCCGCTTTCATGGACAGCATCACCGTGCTGCTGTTCTTGGCGAGTCTGACGATCCAGCTCGGGGAACTGCTGGAGATGGATGTGGTGCCGCTGGTGATCGCGGAGGTCTGCGCCGCCAACCTGGGTGGTGCGGCCACCCTGGTCGGCGATCCCCCGAATGTTATCCTGGGCACGATGCTGGGCTTCGGCTTTAACGACTTCGTCCTGCATACTGGACCGATTGCCTTAGCTGGGGTGATTGTCACCGTACTGTTCTTCTTATTGGTTAATTATCGCCGACTAAGGGCTATCCCACCGCTGGCTGCTCATCAGCGTGAGCGTATCGAGAGCAGCGAAGGGATTACCGACGCGCGGTTGGCGAAATTGGGGATTGGGGCGCTGCTCACAGCGGTCGTGCTCCTAATCACCCACAACCTGCTGAAGCGCTACCTCGGTGTGGATATCTCGGTCGCAGGTGCCGCCCTTTTGCCGGCACTGGTTCTCTTGATGCTGGGCGGCAAGAAGACTGACTTCGTCCTGCAGAAGATTGATTGGGAGAGCCTGCTCTTCTTTGGCGGCCTGTTCGTGATTATTGGCGGCCTAGAGAAGACTGGGGCGATCCGTTCACTGACTACGATGCTGGTCAGCAGCGTCCGAGATAATCCTCGCCTCTTGCTCTCAGGGATGGTATGGGGTTCCGGGTTCATTAGTGCTATCATCGACAATGTCCCCTTTGCCCTCACCATGGCGTACGTCCTGAAAGAGATGACCACCATGGTCGGGGTTCCGGCACTATCAATCATGGTCTGGGCTCTGGCGATGGGTGTGGATGCAGGGGGAAGCATGACCCCGATCGGTGCCTCGGCCAATGTCGTGGCGTACTCCGCCATGGAGAAGGGCAAGCTCAAAGTGGGCTGGGGGCGATGGCTCAGCCTCGCCGTACCCGCCACGGTCATCGCTCTGGCCGTCGCCAATGGGATGGTTCTGCTCATGTATAAGATTGGCTGGCATTAGGCGCCGCTAGTCGGCCGCCAGACACTAGACCACGCTGCACAAGTCCCAAGTCCCAAGCCCCAAGTGGGGGCAAGGGCTTCGCTAGGGAAGACGTGCAGTCCACAAGGTGTAGGGAGAGGACTTCCTGGTTAACCGAGGGTCGGCAGAATTGCCGACCCCTTTCGTTGTGTACTGGATTGTGTGATCCTATCAACCCAATCGTAACTCACTTTGGGCTTTGGGCGTTGGCCTTTGGACTCGACCGTTAGGTCGCGGTCTTTGGGCTCCAAGCCCTGCAATCGACTTTTCTGGCGATTGCAGGGCTCGGTTATACAGGTGGCGAAGATGTAGGGCAAACGTTCAGGTGGAAGAGGAGGAGAGATATGTCGGTTCAGCCTGCTCGGAAAACTAGGCGACCGTCCGATCCCGGTCATCAAAGGGCCATACGCTCATGGGTTATGTACGACTGGGCCAATTCAGCCTTCGCAACGACGATTATGGCAGCCGTCTTGCCGGTCTTCTTCGCCGAGGTGGCGGCCAAAGGCAGACCGGGTGCTTCTGTCTTTTGGGGCTACACTCAATCCGCAGCCATGTTGGCTGTGGCGCTGATCGTCCCGGTCCTGGGAGCGATTGCTGACTACTCCAGCAGCAAGGTCCGTTTCCTACGCATCTTTTCCTTGTTGGGCATCTTCTCCACAGGGCTGCTCTACTTTGTAAAGACCGGCGACTATATCTTATGTGCGCTGCTCTACATGATTGGTGTCATCGGTTTCTCAGGTGGCAATGTCTTCTACGACTCGCTGCTTCCTGATGTGGCGGAGCCTGATGAGGTAGACTACGTCTCGTCGAAGGGCTTTGCCTTTGGCTACCTGGGCGGCGGCATCCTCCTAGCGCTCAATCTGCTGATGATCCAGGCGCCCAAGCTACTGGGCATACCCGACACAGTAACAGGGACTCGCCTGGCGTTTGTCACGGTAGCGGTCTGGTGGCTGATCTTCTCCATCCCCCTCTTCCGTAATGTGAAGGAGAGGATCCACTCGGCTCCGCAGGCCGGAGTCAGTTATGTGGCCGTGGCCTTTGGCCGACTGGGGCAGACCCTGCGTGAGATGCGCAGATACCGCGACCTGACCAAGTTCATCTTCGCCTTCTGGCTCTACAATGATGGCATCAACACCATCATCACCATGGCGACGATCTATGGGCACGATATTGGCATTGGTACTACGCACCTGATCGGCGCACTGCTTCTGACCCAGATTGTAGGGATTCCTTTCTCGCTCCTCTTTGGGCGGCTACCCGAGCGTTTGGGGACCAAGAACTCCATCTTCCTTGGGATCGCGATCTACACTGGCATCACCGTGGTCGGCTTCATGATGACCTCTGCCTGGCAGTTCTGGCTGTTGGCCTTCCTCGTCGGCACCGTCCAGGGTGGGACGCAGGCGCTGAGCCGCTCGCTCTACGCCAGCATGGTTCCTGAGCAGCATTCGGCCGAGTTCTTCAGCTTCCTGGCTCTATCGTCGAAGTTTGCCTCGATCATGGGTCCATTCATCTTTGCCTTAGTCGGACAGCTAACCGGCTCCAGCCGCTATGGGATCATCTCCCTGATCCTCTTCTTCGTCTGCGGCGGGGCTCTCCTGGCTACCGTCGACGTGGCGAAGGGCCAAGCGGTGGCGAAGGCTACGAAGTAGAGGGAGAGATACCAGACTGGACGTGGCTGCGAAGCAACATGTCCACGCCCACCGTAGTCACAACTAACGCCTGATAGGCGCGGTGTCGACAGTGGCTTGGATAGAACACGAACGACAGTTGCGACGGAGGATGGGCGCTTAGGTGGCTAGTATCAAACACCAAATACAGGCGGGTGGGAGATCAGGCGCCTTAGGCGATCAGTAACCTACAAAGCGCTCAACCATTGTGTTGGCTAACTGACAAAAAGTGACTGCTTCCGGGGCGATATGCTCTGAAGGCAGTCACTTTCCATTTTGGTGTCGCCAGCTGGCGGTGCGAGTCGAATAGTACAACTATTATAATAATTCTGTATAAAAAGGAGGAGACAAGCTGTGAATGGGAGAAAAGGGCATTAGACTCAAGCGGGAGGCGATGCCAATGGGCTGCCCACGGCTGCGTCCGTGATTATTCGAGAATGGAGGACACGAGATGCAAAAATGGAACGGAACCGATAACGCCACGATCGTCCATCGAGTTGTCGATCAGTATCAAGGCCGCTTTTGTGTCGCCGCGCGGCACTTGGTCACGGGAGAGGAGATTCTCTACAACGCTGAGGAGCTATGCGCGACTGCGAGCGTTGTCAAAGTGCCAATCCTAGTGGAACTTATGCGCCGCTGGGAGTGCGGGGAGATCAGCCTAGACGAACGTCACCGTCTTACTGAGGAGGATAAGTGCCCGGGTTCGGGTGTGCTTAAGGAGTTTGCCATAGGCGTCGAGCCCACGCTGAAGGACCTAGCTACTTTGATGATCATCATCAGCGACAACACCGCTACCGATCTGGTCTTGGGACGGCTGGGGGCAGAAGCGGTCAACAATACGATGCAGCGTATGGGGTTCACCAACACCCATGTTACCATGGGCTGCAAAGGTCTTCTGGCTTACTGTGCAGGCATACCTGTCCACTGGCCGACCCCTGACCAGGTCAAGGAGTCTTTCGAGCGACTCATGCGAGGGCAGTCCGATCGGGACAGCCTTGCGGTTAAGGGCGTTCCGGAGAACGACGTGACCACCCCACTGGACATGATCAACCTGCTCTCTGGAGTGTATCACCGTACGCTGCTGGGTGAGGCGGGATCGCAGGCGATCTTGGATATCATGAAACGCCAACAGCTTAAGGCTCGCATACCGGGAATGCTGCCCGATCATGTCCTCACCGCTACCAAGAGTGGCTCACTCGCAAAACGCATCTACAATGATGTCGGCATCGTATGGCCAGATAGAGAAAACGCCTATACCGTAGCGATCTTCACCGACTTTGATCAACCGGGACATATTGCCCAAAATGTCTTGGCCGAGATCAGTTTGGCCATCTACGACCATTACCAGAAGAACGAGAGGTGAGCGATAGTGCTTATTGCTGGAAGAGTATTTGCCCTTGTTTCTTTGTTGATCGTCTGCGGCCTCATTTTAGTGCAAATCGAACGTGCCAAACGGGGGAATAGGATCACCATCCGTCGTATCGCCGGGCTCGAAGCCATGGACGAGGCCATTGGGAGAGCGACTGAGATGGGGCGGCCTGTCCACTACACGGCGGGTGTCGGCAATCTGACCTCACGCGGGGCGTCTGTTACCATAGCTACTTTGGAGTATCTCGATTACATTGCTCGCACCTGCGCCAAGTACAACACCAAATTCATCAACACCGTAGCACAGGGTGACGTCTTCACCGTCAGCTATGAAATAGTCAAGAACGCCTTTGATACCGGCGAGTCCCAGGGGCGCTTTTCGTCTGACATGGTTCGCTTCTTAACCGTGGACCAATATGCCTACGCTGGCGCAATCGTAGGTATCGTCAATCGCGAGAAAGTTGCGGCCAACATCATCATCGGCCACTTTGCCAACGAGGCTCTATTCATCGCGGAGGCTTCGCATGCCGCAGGCGCCATCCAGATCGCAGGAACCACCAATGAGTACCAGCTGCCCTTCCTCGTGGCGGCCTGCGACTACACGCTGATTGGTGAGGAGATCTTCGCAGGCAGCGCTTACTTCTCTCAGAACCCCACCGATCTGGGGGTCATCTCTGGCGAGGACTACGGCAAAGCACTCGCGGCGCTGCTCCTGGTGGTCGGTGTCGTCTTAGCTGCGACAAAGAGTCCCGTTCTACTTAACTTGATGAAGTTGTGAGGTGAGCGCCGTGAAACAACGAGTCAACCAGATCGCCCTGATTATCACTTTTGTGATAGGTACTCTCATGGTCGCGGATTACTATGTGAAAGCACCGATCCTAAATGACGCCATGGCGGCCGTCCGTGACTGGATGCCAATGATGACGGCTTTGGCTGCTCTAGTTGGTGTTGCCAGTATCCTAGCCATCCATGGCAGCCATATCGTCCGTAAGCGGAGCGGCTGGCTGTACAGTGTGGTCTTTTGGGGTTTTGTCCTCGCTACCTTCGGTGTCGG